>DAOKZM010000015.1:0-16619 GCA_035325665.1 Thermomicrobiales bacterium
CGCGGCGAGGCCACCAGACGTAGCGGGGCGTGAGCGGCGGTGGGGTCGGCGCCACCCAGATCCGATATCGGTACTCCCGCCAGATCGCATCGTAGCGCGCGTGGAACGTGGGGCTCGTCCACTCCACGGCGCCGACCGACACATCCGGCGGCAGGACCGCGTTCAGCGCGTCGCGCAAGCGCTCCGCCGAACCGGACCATGAGACGTCCAGCGAGACGACCTGACCGACGGCGTGAACACCGCGATCGGTTCGTCCCGCGAACGTGGTCCTTCCCGAACCGGGAGCCAGACGCTGGATCGCCAGCTCGAGCTCCCCCTGGACGGCGCGGCCGCTGCTCTGGATCTGGGACCCGACGAAGTCGGACCCATCGTATCCGAGCGTGATTCTGGCGCGTCGCAACCGCCCGCTCGCCGACCACGTCCGCTAGACGAACTCGATCAGCGAGATCGGCGCGGCGTCGCCACGGCGGACACCGACCTTCAGAATCCGCGTGTAGCCGCCGGGCTGGCCGTCGTAGCGCGGGCCAATGACCTCGAACAGCTTGCGGGTCGCGTTCTCGTTGCCGAGGCGCGCCATGGCCAGGCGGCGATGATGCTCGGTGTCCTCGCGGGCAAGGGTCACGAGCTTCTCGACGATCGGGCGGATCGTCTTCGCCTTCGCCTCGGTCGTGGTCACGCGCTCGTGGAGGATCAGCGACACCGCCAGGCCCTTGAAGAGCGCGGCACGCTGGTCCTTATCGCGGCCGAACTTTCGGCCCATGACTCGATGCCTCACGAGCCCCACCCCTCATTCATCTCCGACTCCTCGGCGGCGTCGGCATCGTCAGCGTCCTCGTTGTCCGCGCCCGCGGCGTCGGCCAGCAGGTTCGCGGGGATGGTGTATCCGTGGGCCGTCAGCGCGTCGAGCAGCTCCTCGAGCGAGCGTGGACCGAAGTTTCGAATCGAGAGCAACTGGTCGCGCTCCATGGTCATGACCTGACCCACCTTCTCGACCTGCCGGCTGCGCAGCGCATTCAGCACGCGCGGCGAGAGACCAAGCTCGGCGAGCGGGCGCTGGTCCGTCTCCTCCGCCTCGGCGCCGGCCTCGCCGGCCGGGGCGCCGCTGTCGCTACGATAGCGCGCGATCATCTGCGCGTGCTCGACCAGGATTCCGGCGGCCTGAGTCAGCGCGTCGTTCGGCTCGATCGTGCCATCGGTCTGGATCTCGATGATCAGCCGGTCGTAGTCCGTCATCTGGCCGACGCGCGTGTGCTCGACGACGTAGTTCACCTTCTCGATCGGGGTGAACAGGGCGTCGATCGGGATCTCGCCGATGGCGAACGTCTCCTGCAACTCGGCCTGCTTATAGCCCCGGCCGACCGCGACGACCATGTCCATCTCGATCGTCGCATCGTCGGTGTCAGCCGTCGCGATGACCAGCTCGGGATTGACGACTTCGATGTCCGACGGCCAGTCGATGTCGCCAGCGGTGACAACGCCCTTGCCGTGATGATACAGGTGTGCCCGCGTCTCGTCATGCAGCGTCACCGAGCGCAGCCGGATGCGCTTCAGGTTAAGCACGATCTCGGTGACATCCTCACGGACGCCCTCGACCGTCGCGAACTCGTGCCAAACGTCCGAGATCCGGGCGCGGACGATGGCCGTGCCGGGGAGCGAGCGCAGGAGGATCCGGCGCAGCGCGTTCCCGAGGGTGATGCCGTAGCCGGGCTCGAGCGGCTCGATCGTGAATCGCCCGTAGTTGTGGCCGCTGACGGTCAGGTCGACCGATGGCTGAGCGATCTCTAGCAAGCTAATCCGCCTCCTTCGAGTGGCCACCACGACCGGGGTGGTGGCGTGCAGTTCCATGCCGGTTATGTCGCGAATCCTTCAGTGAAACCTACCGGCTGTAGAACTCGATGATCAGCGACTCGTTGATCGGCGGCATATCGATCTGGTCGCGCGTCGGCGGGGCCACGACCCGGCCAGACATCGCGTTGACGTCGAGCGTGAGCCAATCCGGCGCCTGACGCGTCTTCAGTGCCTCGGCGACCGTCTTGAAGTACTCCTTGTCGCGGCTCTGCGGCTTGACGCTGATGACGTCACCCGGCTTTGCAGCGTAAGATGGAATGTCGGTCTTGCGCCCATTGACAAGGAAGTGGCCGTGGCGCCCGATCTGGCGCGCCTGCCGGCGCGAGTCGGCGAAGCCGAGCCGGTAGACGACGTTGTCGAGCCGCATCTCCAGCATGCGCAGCAGGTTCTCGCCGGTCACGCCAGGCTGGCGGACAGCGTCCTCGAAGGTCTTGCTGAACTGCTTCTCCATCAGACCGTAGAAGCGACGGACCTTCTGCTTCTCGCGCCACTGCAAACCGAACTCAGACGGACGCCGCGTGCGCTTCTGCCCGTGCATACCCGGCGGAAAGTTGCGCTGCGGGTTACGCTGCACGATCGGACACTTCGGCCCAAGGCAGCGTTCGCCCTTCAGATAGAGCTTCATCCCTTCGCGCCGGCAAATCCGGCACACCGGGCCCGTATACCTCGCCATCGACCTCTTCGACCTCCTCAGCCCGCCGCGCGGCTCACGCGCCAATCACAGGCCGTCGTGTTACAGAATTCAAACAAATTGACGACTACGCGCTAGACGCGGCGGCGCTTCGGCGGCCGGCACCCGTTGTGCGGGATCGGCGTCACGTCGGCGATCGACAGGACCTGCAGCCCACTGGCGGCCAGCGCCCGAATCGCCATCTCGCGGCCGGCGCCCGGCCCCTTGACGAAGACGTCTACCGCTCGGAGGCCATGCTCCATCGCCTTGCGGGCAGCGCCTTCGGCGGTCACCTGCGCGGCGTACGGCGTGCTCTTACGCGAACCTTTGAAGCCCGACGCGCCCGCGCTCGCCCAGGCGATCGCGTTGCCGGCCGGGTCGGTCAGGGTAACGATCGTGTTGTTGAACGTCGACGAAATGAACGCCTTGCCGCGGGGGATGTTCTTCCGGTCTCGCCTGCGTACACGCTGCTGCTTACCGCGAGCCGCCCCCCGTCGTCGATCCGCCATGCGCTGGAAACCTCCCTGTGTGCCCTTGTGTCGTCTCTCTCGGAGAGATGTCTATGAATCAGTGTCGTCATGGACGATCAGCGCCCGCCAGTTGCCGGCTCAGCCGCGCGGAGCAGGCGGCTCAACCACCCGCTCTGCAGCCGGCGCGAGGCCGGGCAATGGTCGGCCTACCGGCCGCGTCGCTTCAGGCCGACGCCGCGCTTTGGGCCACGCCGGGTGCGTGCGTTCGTGCGCGTCCGCTGGCCGCGCAGCGGCATGCCGCGCCGGTGACGCAAACCGCGATAGCACCCGATATCCATCAGCCGCTTGATGTTCATCGCGATCTCCCGCCGAAGATCGCCCTCGACGCGCATCTCCTTTTCGATGATGTCGCGGAGGCGGGTGACCTCGTCGTCCGTCAGATCGCGAACACGCGTGCTCGGGTCGATCCCGGTGCGCTCGAGGATCTGGCGGCTGGTCGGAAGACCGATGCCGTAGATGTACGGGAGCGCATACTCGACGCGCTTCTCGCGAGGGATATCGACGCCTGCGATTCGTGCCATGCTTTCGCGCTCTCCTCTAGCCCTGTCGCTGCTTGTGACGCGGGTTCGTGCAGATGACCCGGACGACACCTCGCCGGCGAATCACCTTGCACCGCTCGCATCGCGGCTTGACCGATGCCGAAACCTTCATGTCCGGTCCCTCTCCCTGCCCCGACCGCGCCACGCGACGGGCCGCTCGTCGTTCCTCAGCGTCCCTGCGCGCGGCGCAGATCGACGATCCGCCCACGCGTCAGGTCGTACGGCGACAGATCGACCCGCACCCGGTCGCCCGGCAGGAGCCGGACCGACCGCATCCGCAACTCGGCGGATACGTGGGCCAGGATCTCGCGTCCGTCCTCCAGCTCAACGCGAAACAGCGCGTTGGGGAGCGGTTCCGTGATCCGTCCCGTCGCCTGGACCACCCGGCGCGCCTCACCAGTCATGCTGGAAGAACGCGCAAATAGCGCATGGCAATGCATGCGCAACAACATGGCATTATATCACGACCTCGCCGGGGGCCGTCAACACGATTCGGCGGCCTCCGACGACGGCGACGGTATGTTCGAAATGCGCTGCCAGTCCGCCGTCAACAGTCACGACGGTCCAGCCGTCATCGAGGACCTGGACCTCCGACGAGCCGGCCGTCGCCATCGGCTCGATTGCCAGTGTCATCCCGTCCCGCACCACCGACCCGCTACCCGCGCGACCCCAGTTCGGCACCGACGGATCCTCATGCATCGACCGGCCGACGCCATGGCCAGCGTAGTCACGGACGATACCGAAGCCGGGATCCTCGACAAACGACTGAATGACCGCAGCCACGTCACCGAGCCGCCCGCCCGGGACGAGAGCCTCGGCGCCACGCCAGAACGCCGCCTCGGTAACGTCGATCAACCGGGCCGCTTCGCCGTCGATTTCGCCGACACCGGCGGTGAAAGCTGCGTCAGCGTGAAACCCGTCGAGCAGCACGCCGACGTCGATCGAGATGATGTCGCCAGCACGGAGCTGGCGTCCGCCGGGGATGCCGTGCAGCACCTCATCGTTGACCGACGCGCAGATGCTGGCCGGGTAGCCGTGGTAGCCGAGGAACGACGCTGAGCCACCGGCCTCGGCGATGATCGCCGCCGCAGCCGCGTCCAGGTCGTGGGTCGTCACGCCGGGAGCGATCAACTCGCGCAGCCGTTCGTGGATGCGGGCAACGACGAGCCCGGCCATGCGCATCTTCGCGATATCGCTCTCCGACTTCAGGACGACTGGCACCTGCCGCTACCGTCCAGCCGGGCCGAGGATCGGCTCCAAAGACACGGCGATCGCGGCAGTCACCGCGTCGATCGGCTGGTCACCGTCAATGTCGAGGACGATGCCGCGCGAAGTAGATGTCAAGCCGCCGCGCAACCGCGTCTTCGGTGTCGTCCGAGCGGACGTAGAGCTCGCCGCCGTCGAGGTCGCAGACGCCCGGTGTACGCGGCGGGTTGAACTCGCGGTGGTAGGTCGCGCCGCAGGTTCGACAGACGAGCCGGCCGGTCAGCCGGCGCATCAGGACGTCGCGGGCGACGTCGATGTGGACGACGGCCGCGAGCTCCTCGCCGCGAGCGGCGATCTGCTCGTCGAGCACCTCCGCCTGAGCAGCATTGCGCGGGAATCCGTCGATCAACGCGCCGCGCACGTCGCCGCCGGCGGCACGCTCATCGAGAGCAGCGAACAGCACGCGCGCCGTCAGCGCGTCCGGCACCAACTCGCCGCGGTCGTAGAACGCCCGGACCTCGGCGGCGAGGTCGCTCTCACCGGCCATCAGCGCACGGAACAGGTCGCCGGTCGCCAGATGAAGCAGGCCAAACAGCGGCGCTATCCGAGCCGCCTGTGTGCCCTTCCCCGCTCCCTGCGGCCCGATGAAGACGACGTGTCGCATGCCCATGACTCTGTATGCTCTCTTCCTCCGGGCAAGCCAACGCGCCGGGAGGGTGTTGTCCCGCCCCGGCGCGCGACCCGGCAACCGCTATCGAATGAAGCCCTCGTAGTTGCGCATCATCAGTTGGGCCTCGAGCTGGCGCATCGTGTCGATAGCGACACCGACGACGATGAGCAGCGACGTCGCGCCGAGAAACAGCGTCTGCACCCCGGTGATCTTCGCCGCGATGTAGGGCAGGATCGCGATGAGCCCAAGCGCGAGCGCGCCGACAAGCGTGATTCGCGTGACTACGCCAGTCAGGTAACGATTCGTGTTGGCTCCCGGCCGAATGCCAGGGATGAACGCGCCCTGGCGCTGGAGATTCTCGGCGATGTTTTGTTGCTGGAAGACCACCATCGTATAGAAGTACGTGAACGCAACGACCATGAAGAAGTACACGATCTGGTACTGCAACGTATTCGCGTCGAAGAATCGCCGCATGTCCTCGGCCAGATTGCGTACCCAGGCACGCTCGGAGCCAGTCATGAAGTTGGCGATCGTGCCGGGGAACACCATGATCGACACGGCGAAGATCAGCGGGATCATGCCGGCCGAGTTGACCTTCAGCGGGATGAACGTCGAGCCGCCCCCGTACATCCGGCCACGGCGCACGCGCTTGGCGTGGTGGACGGGAATGCGCCGCTGGCCCTCGTTGAGCAGGACGATGCCGACGATGGTGACCAGACCGATGAAGACGAACGCCAGCGAGCCGGTGATGTTCTGGGTCGTCGTGCCGCCGTAGATGAGGTTTCCGACCGTGCCGGGCAGCGACGCGACGATGCCGCCGAAGATGATGATCGAGACGCCGTTCCCGATGCCGTTTTCGGTGATCAGTTCGCCGAGCCAGACCAGCAGGATCGTGCCAGCGACGAGCGTGAGCAGCACTGCAAGCGAGCGAAACCAGGTATCGCCGTTGAACAGGCCGAAGTCAGTGAGGACTCCCGACCGCTGCATCAGGATGCACTGGCCGTAGGCCTGCAGGAACGCGATCGGCACCGTGATGTAGTGCGTGTACTTGTTGATCTGGTTCCGGCCCTGCTGGCCCTCTTGCGACAGCTCGTTCAGCCGCGGCACGATCGGCGTCAACAGCTGCATGATGATCGAGGCGGTGATGTACGGATACACCCCCATCGCCAGGATCGAGAAGTTGCTCAGCGTCGAGCCCGAGAACAGGTTCAGCATGCCGAGCAGCTGGTTGTTATCGAGCAGGTCCTGCAGCGCGGTTCGGTTCACTCCCGGCGTCGGGATGGTCGCAATAAAGCGGAAGATGATCAGAATGCCGACCGTGAACAGGATCTTGCGGCGTAGATCGGCGATGCGAAATGCGTTGAAAGCCGCTTCCAGCATTACTCGATAACCTCCGCCGTACCGCCGGCCGCCTCGATCTTCGCCTTGGCCGACGCGGAGAACTTGTGCGCCTGCACGTGCAGCGGCGCGGTGAGATCACCGTTGCCGAGGATCTTCACCGGCTTGTCCAGGCTGTCGATCGCGCCACGCTCGAGCAGCGCCTCTGGCGTGACTGTCCCCTCGAGCCCGAGCGCCACCAGGCGATCCAGGTTGAGGATTTCGTACTCAGTGCGGAAGATGTTGGTGAACCCGCGCTTGTACGGCATCCGCCGGTAGATCGGGTTCTGACCGCCCTCGAAGCCGGGACGCACGCTGCCGCCCGACCGCGAGCCCTGGCCCTTCTGACCGCGACCGGAGGTTTTGACGTGTCCGGAACCGTGGCCGCGTCCGACACGCTTCCTCGGCTTGAATGCGCCCGGTGCGGGCCGCAGATCGTCGATGTGCATCGTTACCGTCCCTCAGGTCGTGGCCAGGCCACGACCAACCCTACTGCGATCGACTCCGGTGGATATCCGAGCCGTTAATAACCCCCTCGCCCTCGATGTGGACGAGGTGGCGGACCTTGTAGACCATCCCGCGAACCGACGGCGTGTCAGGCCGCTCGACGGTCTGGTTCAGCCGGGTGAAACCCAGCGCCCGAATCGTATCGCGCTGGTCCTTCGGATAGCCAATCGCGCTCTTCCGATAGATCAGCCGCATGCGCTTCTCAGCCGTCATGCCTCTACCGCCTCCCTGCGGCGCGGTCGCAGCGACTCAGGCGCCTTGCCACGACGACCGGCCACGCGCTCAACCGGCTCCAGCTCGCCGAGCGCCTTCATCGTCGCCCGGACGACGTTGATCGGGTTGTTCGACCCGAGCGACTTGCTCAGCAGATCCTGAATACCGGCCGCCTCGACGACCGCGCGGACGCCGCCACCGGCGATGACGCCGGTGCCCGGCGACGCCGGACGCAGCAATACCCGCGACGCGCCGAACTTGACCTCGATCTCGTGCGGGATCGTGTTGCCGTCCAGCGGGACGGTGATCATGCTCCGCTTGGCCGCTTCGACGCCCTTGCGGATGGACTCCGGGACTTCGCCGGCCTTGCCCATCCCGACGCCAACGCGACCTCGCCCGTCACCAACCACCACGACGCTGCTGAAGGCGAACCGGCGCCCGCCCTTGACAACCTTCGAGACGCGGTTGATCTGGACGACGCGCTCCTGAAATTCTCCGGCCTCGTCGCCGCGCGACTGGCCCCCTCGTCGTCGATCCATCATCCTGTCCTGACTGCCCCTATCCCGGCGGCGGACGCCGCTCGCATCGATTAGAACTCGAGTCCGGCCTCACGCGCGGCGTCGGCGAGTGCCTTGACGCGGCCGTGGTACTTGTAGCCGCCACGGTCGAAGACCACCGTCGTGATGCCGGCCGCCTTCGCTCGCTCGCCAACCAGCTTGCCGACGGCCTTCGCCTTATCGGTCTTCGTCGTGCCGCCGTCGAGCGAGGCGGCGAAATCCTGCTCGATGTCCGACGCGGCCACCAGCGTGCGGCGGCTGACGTCGTCGATCACCTGAGCGTAGATGTGCGCCGAGCTGCGGAAGACGTTCAGACGCGGCCGCTCGGCCGTGCCGGACACCTTGGCGCGGACCCGGAGGTGCCGCCTCCGGCGCGGGTCGAGCTGCGACTTGAAGTGGTAGCGCATCGATTCCTGCTCTCTGGCGCCTGGGGGTCTCGGATTGTATCCCGATCACCGGCGCCGTCCGGCCGCCTGCGGCGGCCCCGTCTCCTACTTGCCGACCTTGCCGGCCTTGCCGGCCTTGCGGCGGACCTGCTCGCCCAGGTAGCGGACGCCCTTGCCCTTGTATGGTTCGGGCGGACGGACGCGGCGAATCTTCGCCGCCTCCTCGCCAACGAGCTGCTTGTCGATGCCGGTCACCGCCAGGCGGGTCGGCGTCTCGACCACGAAGGCGATGCCGTCCGGCGGCTCGACGCGGACCGGATGCGAATAACCCAGGCTCAGGACAAGCGTCTTGCCGTCCAGCGCCGCGCGATAGCCGACGCCCTGGATCTCGAGGTCCTTGCGGAACCCCTGAGTCACGCCCTGGACCATGTTCGCGATCAGCGTGCGCGTGAGGCCGTGCAGTTGGCGGTTGATCCGGTCGTCGTTGGGCCGGTTGACCCGCAGCGTGCCGTTCTCGCGCTCGATCTGCATGTTGGGGCTGACGCGCTGTTCGAGGGCGCCCTTGGGGCCCTTGACCTTGACCAGCCCTGGCTCGATCGTCAGGTCGACGCCGGATGGAATCTCAATTGGCTGTAATCCGATGCGTGACATCCGAGCTTCTCCTTCCGGCGCTAGTAGACGGTGCAGACGACCTCGCCGCCGATGCCCCGGCGACGGGCCTCGAAGCCAGTCATCATACCCTGCGGCGTGCTGACGATGGCGATCCCGAGGCCGTTGCGGACACGAGGGATCTCATCCTTGCCGGCGTACACGCGCAGTCCCGGCTTCGAGATGCGCTTGAGCTGGCGGATCGAATGTCGTCGATCGGCGCCGTACTTCAGATGGACGGTCAGCGTGTTGAACGGCTTGCCCTCCTCGACCGTCCAGCCACGAACGTAGCCTTCGGCGTGGAGGATCTTCGCGATTTCGATCAGGACCTTTGTCGATGGCATCGACGTCTCGGTCCGTCTCGCCTGGCCCGCGTTGCGAATGCGAGTGAGCATATCGGCGATCGGGTCGTTGACGACACTCATTCCTGCGGTCTCCCGTACCTCTTCAAACGTGGTCCACTCCCCAACGGTCTGGACCATCCGTGCCGGTCGAGCTACCAGCTCGACTTCGTGACGCCCGGGAGCTTGCCCTGGGACGCCAGCTCGCGGAAGCAGATGCGGCACACACCGAACTTCCGAATGTAGGCGCGAGGCCGGCCGCACAGCTTGCAGCGGTTGTGATGCCTCACCGCGTACTTCGCGGGCCGACTCGCGCGGACCATCTGTGACTTCTTCGCCATCTCGGGCTCTTTCCTTCCAGCGCGACCGGACTACGACTCGCGGAACGGCATGCCGAGCAGATGCAGGAGGCGGCGGCCCTCCTCGTCGCTCTTCGCCGTCGTCACGATCGCCACCTCGAGGCCGCGAAGCTTATCGATCTTGTCGTATTCAATCTCCGGGAAGATCAGCTGCTCCCGAAGCCCGAGCGTGTAGTTGCCGCGGCCGTCGAACGACTTCGGCGAGAGCCCGCGGAAGTCGCGCACGCGCGGCAGCGCGATGTTCATCAGGCGGTCCAGGAACTCGTACATCCGGTCGCCCCGCAGCGTGACCATCGTGCCGATCGGCATCCCGGCCCGCAGGCGGAAGGCGGCGATCGACTTCTTGGCGCGCGTGATGACCGGCTTCTGACCGGTGATCATGGTCAGATCGCTCACGGCAGCATCGAGCGCACGGTTGTTGGCGATCGCTTCGCCGACGCCGATGTTAATGACGACCTTCTCGACCTTCGGCACCTCGAGGTCGTTGCGGTAGTTGAACTCCTCCCGCAATCTGGGCCGGATCTCCTCGAGATACTGCTCCTTCAACCGTGCAGCCACGTTACTCCCTCACCCATTCGATCGACGGCTCCCGGCTACCGGCTGGTCGGCTTCGGGACAGCCGCGTCGCACTTCTTGCAGAAGCGAATCTTGTTACCGTTTTCGTCGAACCGAAACCCGACGCGGGTCGGCTCGCCACAATTCGGGCAAACGAGCATGACCTTGGACACCGGCATCGGAGCCTCGACCTCGACGATTCCAGCCTGTCGAGCGCGGCCCCGCGCGATGTGCTTACGGACGATGTTGACGCCCTCGACGATGACCTTGTCCTCGCGTGGCATGTTCTGCCGAACGCGGGCGCGCTCGCCCTTGTTCTTGCCGCTGATGACGACGATCTCGTCACCGGTTACGATCTTCTCAGCCATGGTTTCCTCTCGCTCGTGCTCGTGCCTGCTACAGCGTTTCCGGCGCCAGCGAGACGATGCGCATGAACTGCTTCTCGCGGAGCTCGCGCGCGACGGGACCGAAGATACGCGTGCCGCGGGGATTGCCCTGCGGGGTGATCAGCACGGCGGCGTTGTCATCGAATCGGATATGCGAGCCGTCCTGTCTGCCGTACTCCTGCTTGGTGCGGACGACGACCGCCCGGATGACGTCGCCCTTCTTGACCGCCGCGCCAGGCTGAGCTGTCTTGACCGAGGCGATGATGATGTCGCCGACCGAGGCGTACCGCTTTCGCGAGCCGCCAAGAACGCGGATGCACATGATCTCCCGCGCGCCGGAGTTGTCCGCCACCTTCAGGCGGGTCTGTGCCTGAATCATGCCTGCTCTCCCAGCTAGCGGACGGCCGTGTCGACCCGCTCGACGATCTCACGAACAACCCAGCGCTTGTCTTTTGACAGCGGCCTGGATTCCTCGATCCGGACGATATCTCCAATGCGGCACTCGTTGCCCTCGTCGTGTGCCTTGAATTTGCTGGTGCGCTGCATCCGCTTGCCGTAGAGCGGGTGCCGGCGAGCGTAGTCGACGGCGACGACGACGGTCTTATCCATCTTGTCGCTGACGACGCGGCCAACCTTCTGCAGCCGTTGCTTCTTCACGACCGCGGGCGCGGCCGTGTTGGCGCCGGGCGTGGAGCCTGAATTCTCTGCCATCCTGGTCGTGTCCCTCTCCTGGGCGCGCCGCTAGCGGCGCGCCCCCTGCCCGGCTTCCAGGGCGGCGGCGATGTCCGCCGCCATCCGGCGCTCGGTCTGAATCGTCTTGAGCCTGGCGATGTCGCGCTTGATCTGGCGAATGCGGGCGGTGTTGGTCAGCCGGCCGACCGCGTCGTCAAAGCGCAGCTTGCGCCATTCCTCCTTCAGGTCGTCGATCATGCCGACGATCTGCTGGTCGGTCATCGACCGGATCTCTGCAGCCTTCATCCCCTACGACTCCGCTTCCGCGTGGGCTTCTTCGGCCGCAGCGATGCCGACCTGGTCCCGCTTGACGACCCGGCACTGGACCGGCAGCTTGTGAGCCGCGCGGCGCAGAGCCTCGGTCGCGACATCCTCGCGGACGCCCGACAGCTCGAACATGATCCGGCCCGGCCGGACAACGGCAACCCAATACTCCGGGTTGCCCTTGCCGGAACCCATGCGGGTCTCGGCCGGCTTCTGGGTCACGGGCTTGTCCGGGAAGATCCGGATCCAGACCTTGCCGCCACGGCGAACGTAGTTCGTAATCGCGCGGCGGGCAGCTTCGATCTGCCGGCTGTCGATCCAGGCGGCGTCGAGCGACTGCAGCCCGTAATCGCCGAATGCGACGTAGTTGCCGCGCTGGGCCACGCCCTGCCTGCGGCCCCGGAACACCTTGCGGTGCTTGGTCCTTCTTGGCATCAACATCTGTGCGCTCCCTCCCTCTGCTCTCCCGCGTCGCTAGTCGGCGACCGTCGCGGTGTCGGCCTCGACCGGCAGCTGCGGCCGTCGCTCCGGAAGGACGTCCCCGGTGTAGATCCAGACCTTGACGCCGATCTGTCCGTAGGTCGTCGGCGCGTGGACGACACCGTAGTCGATCTTGGCCCGCAACGTGTGCAGCGGCACCCGGCCGTCCATCTCGGTGACGGTTCGCGACATTTCGGCTCCGCCGAGCCGACCGCCTAGGCGGATCTTGACCCCCTTGGCGCCGCGCCGCATCGCCTGTCCGACGGCGTGCTTCATCGCGCGACGGTAGGACACGCGCCGCGCCAGCTGCTCGGCGATCGACTCGGCAACGAGCCGGGCGTCGAGCTCCGGAACCTTGATCTCCTCGATCTTCAGGTGGACCTTCTTGCCCACCTTCTGTTCTAGGAGCTGACGGAGCTTCTCGACGTTGGCGCCCTGCTTGCCGATGACGATGCCCGGCTTGGAGGTGTGCACCGATACTTCGATCCGATTCGCCGCCCGCTCGATCTCAACCCTGGAGATGCCGGCGCGAGTCAGTTGCTCGTTGATGAGCCGCCGGATGAAGAGGTCCTCGTGAAGCTGCTCGGTATAGTTCCTCTCGGCATACCACTTGGACTCCCAATCATGCACACCACCGAGCCGGAACCCGATCGGATTGACCTTACGCCCCACGGGAGCCTCCCTTCTCCTTTTCAGCAAGCACCACGGTCAAGTGACACGTGCGCTTCAGAATCTCGTTGACACGGCCGCGCGCGCGCGGCTTGAATCGCTTGTACGTCGGCCCGTCGTCAGCGAAGATCGCCTTGACGTACAGGTCCTCCGGGTCGATGTCGTAGTTGTTCTCGGCCGACGCCCGCGCCGACTTGATCACGGCCGACACATCGGCCGCGGCCTTGTTCGGCGTGAACTGCAGCAGCCCGAGCGCCTCGCCGACATCGCGGCCACGAACCATGTCGACGACCAGACGCGCCTTGCGCGGCGAGACACGGATGCGCTTGGCCTTTGCGGATACTTCAACCATCGTACTGGCCCCTTCCAAGCAGCCCGCGCGCCTAGCGACGGCGCGAGGACTTGTCCGCATCCTTGCCATGCCCGCGGAACGTGCGCGTCGGCGCGAACTCGCCGAGCTTGTGGCCCACCATGTTCTCGGTGACGAACACTGGCACGTGCCGGCGTCCGTCGTGGACGGCGATGGTGTGCCCGACCATCTGCGGGAAGATGGTCGAATCGCGCGACCAGGTGCGAATGACCCGCCGGTCGCTGGTGGTGTTGAGCTGGTCAACCTTCTCGAGCAGCTTGGGGTCGGCGAACGGCCCCTTCTTCGACGAACGTCCCACGAATTTTCTGCTACCTCCCTAGTGCCACCGGCGTTAGCGGCCCACGTTGCGGCGACGAACGATCATCTTGTCAGTGCGCTTGTTGGACCGCGTGCGGTACCCCTGCGCTGGCTTGCCCCACGGCGTCTTCGGCTGACCGCCGATCGGGGCCTTGCCCTCACCACCACCATGCGGGTGATCGTTCGGGTTCATCGCCGACCCGCGGACCGTCGGGCGTTTGCCGAGGTAGCGGTTACGGCCGGCCTTGCCGATCTGGATGTTCTCGTGGTCGACGTTGCCGACCTGGCCGAGCGTCGCCATGCAGTCGAGGTGGATCATGCGGACCTCGCCCGACGGCATGCGGATGTGCGCGTAGTCCTCGACCTTGGCCATCAGCTGCGCCGACGTCCCGGCCGAGCGGACGAGCTGGCCGCCGCGTCCGGCGTGCAGCTCGAGGTTGTGAATCTGCGTGCCGAGCGGGATATCGCGCAACCGCAGCGCGTTGCCGACGCGAATCGGCGAGCCCTCGCCGGAGACGACCGTGTCGCCAACCTTCAGGCCGAGGGGCGCCAGGATGTAGCGCTTCTCGCCGTCCACGTAGTGGAGCAGGGCGATGCGCGCGGAGCGGTTCGGGTCGAACTCGATCGTCGCGACCCTGGCCGGGATGCCGAGCTTGTTGCGCTTGAAATCGATCTTGCGATAGTAGCGCTTGTTGCGGCCGCCCTGGTGGCGCGTCGTGATCCGGCCCTGGTTGTTCCGGCCCGAATGCTTGGGCAGGATCTCGATCAGGCTCTTCTCCGGCTTCCACGAGGTGATGTCCGACTTATCCGAAGCGGACATCCCGCGGCGGCCGGGTGATGTTGGCTTGTAGCGGCGAATCGCCATCTGCTTCGCTTCCTCTCCCTCGGCTCGCTAGATCTCGCCGAAGATGTCGATCGTGTGCCCGGGCTCGAGCGAGACGATCGCCTTCTTGAACCCCGCCTCGAAGCCGAACACGCGCTGGTTGCGCGCCTTCATCACCTTGCGCTTCTTCGGCTTCATCACGATGATGTTGACCGCCTTGACCTTCACGTTGAAGATCGCCTCGACCGCCTGCTTGATTTGGATTTTGTTGGCGTTCCGGGCGACCTCGAAGGTGTACTGGCCCAGCTCGCCGATCCGCGTGTTCTTTTCTGTGATCATGGGGCGGATGAGCACGTCCGCCTGATGCAACGTCATGCGAGCCTCCTAATCCAGCGACCAGAGGTCGTGGATCGTCTCCACCGCCTCGGTCGTGAGCAGGAGACGCGCGTGCGTCAGGACATCGTGCACGTTGACGTAGCCCGCCCGAATTACCTTGACGTTCTCGATGTTGCCAGCCGCGCGATAGACCGTCCCTTGGTCCTCGCCGGGGCCGATGACGATCAGCGTCGAGCGCTGAGACGCCGGGAGCGCCTCCAGCAGCTTGATCATCTCCTTCGTCCGCGGCTCCATCTCGGCCAGCCCGGAGATGACCAGCAGTTGGTCCTCCTGCATCCTGGCCGACAGAACCGACCGGATCGCCAGCCGGCGCATCTTCTTCGGCATCTTCTGCTCGTAGGACCGCGGCTGCGGGCCGAAGACGACGCCACCGCCGCGCCACTGCGGGGAGCGAATCGAGCCCTGCCGGGCACGCCCGGTGCCCTTCTGGCGCCAGGGCTTCCGGCCACCGCCACGCACCTCGCCGCGTCGCAGCGTCTTGTGCGTGCCGAGCCGGGCGTTCGCGCGCTGGCGCAGGTGCGCCTGGTGCATCACCGGCACGTTCGGCTCGATCCCGAAGACCGAGTCATTGAGCTCGATGGTGTCCACCTCCTTGGCGGACGTATCGAAGACCTTGACCTGCATCGTTCGTTATCCTCCGTATTCGTCCGGCTAGCGCTTCGCCTGCCGCGACTTGACGCTGGTGCGAACGATCAACAGTCCATCGTTGTGGCCCGGCACCGAGCCGCGCACGAGGACGAGATTCTCTTCCGGGTTAACCTGGACGACCTCCAGGTTCTGGATCGTTTTGCGCTCGTTGCCCATCTGGCCGGCCATCTTCAGGTTCTTGAAGACGCGGCCCGGCGTGGCACTGGAGCCGATCGAGCCTGGCGCGCGCGCGCGGTCCGACTGCCCGTGGGTCTTCGGCCCGCCGCGGAAGCCGTGCCGCTTCATGACACCCTGGAAGCCCTTGCCCTTGGAGACGCCGGTGACGTCTACCCGCGAGCCGGCCTCGAACACCGCCGAAGCGTCGAGGACCTGGCCGACGGAGTACGGCGAGACGTCGTCGGCCTTGATCTCGCGCAGGTAGCGCGAGCTCGCGCCGGCGGCGCGAAGATGGCCGCGCTGCGGGCTGTTCAGCCGCTTCGACTCGTCGAAGCCGACCTGAACGGCCTCATAGCCGTCTCGCTCGGCGGTGCGGATCTGCGTCACGACGCAGGGCCCGACCTTGAGAACCGTCACCGGGACAACTCGCCCGGTCTCATCGAAGATCTGGGTCATGCCCAGCTTCTTCCCTAGCAACCCGTGGATCATTGGCTCTCTCCTGTGTCTCAGGATGTCGCGGAAGATTCGGCGCTTGCCAACCCGCCGCAACGATCAGAGCGTGACACTCTTCGAACGTGGCCCGCCCGTCGCGGGCCGGGGTCTACAGCTTGATCTCGATGTCGACGCCCGCCGGCAGCTTCAGCCGCATGAGGGCGCGAATCGTCGCATGGCTCGGCTCGAGGACGTCGATCAGCCGCTTGTGCGTGCGGATCTCGAAGTGCTCCTGCGAGTCTTTATCGACGAACGGCGAGCGCATGACGGTGAACCGCTCGATCCGCGTCGGCAGCGGGACTGGGCCGGCGACCTTGGCGCCGGTGCTCTCGGCCGTCTCGACGATATTGCCGGCCGACTGGTCCAGGATCTTGTGATCGTAGGCCTTCAGCCGAATTCGAATCTTCTGTGTTGGACGTCGCGTCGCCATGCTTGTTCGCTACTCCTACTGCGTGATCTTGGTGACGACGCCGGCGCCGACGGTGCGGCCGCCCTCGCGG
>DAOKZM010000016.1:0-11693 GCA_035325665.1 Thermomicrobiales bacterium
AGCTGGCGGAGATCCAGGCCTGGCGACGGGCGTTCGCGCGGATGGACCTCAAGCCGACGCAGTACCGTTGCGCCGCCGAGTCGCTGCTGCGGCGCTTCCGCAAGGAGGGCGAGCTGCCGCGCATCCACCCGCTGATCGACCTGTGCAACGCCGCCTCGCTGGCCTTCGCCATCCCGGTCGCGGTGTTCGACGTCTCCGCGATAGAGGACCACATCGAGGTGCGCCACGCGACCGGCGACGAACGCTACCTGAGCTTCGCGGGCGAGGTCGAGCGCCCCGACCCCGGCGAGGTGATCTTCGCCGACGCAGCCGGCCAGGTCCACGCCCGCCGCTGGACCCACCGCCAGAGCGGCTCGTCCGCGATCCGCGACTCGACGGCCGACGTCCTCATCGTCGCCGAGGCGATGCACGCAACCGCTGCGCAGGACATGCCGACCCTGCTAGAGACGCTGGCCGGGCGGATCGGCACGGCCTGGGGCGTCGAACCCCACGCTGCGATTCTAGGAGCCGATAGACAACGATTCGAGTTCTGACGCCGACGATCCAAGGAATCTCAGGCACGCCGCTGTGCGATGCAGTCCTGACGGCCATTGTCCCTGCGCCTCAGACAACGGCCCCCGCCAACAAGACAACCAGCGCCGTCCATGGGATGACACGAATCGTCAATGTGCGGCTATGCAAGACCCGTTGCAATAACCGTCAGAGTTTGCTATGTTCGTTGCACACAGCCATGGCCGATGGCACGGATCAATGCCGGCGGATTCCCGGCGCAGGATCCCGGTCAACACTCGAGAAAGGGCGTTTCACGAGATATGGATCACCCGCGGCGCATGCGACTAATGTCTCCGACGGGGCATCTGGGCTTTACTCCGATCGAGCCCGGCAGCTTCGAGAGCGGCCTGGCGGCGAAGCCCGACGCGATCGTTGCCGATTCAGGCAGTTGCGACATTGGCCCCTACCCACTCGGCGCGGATCATGCCCATAGTCCTCGCGAGTGGCAGATGCACGACATCGATCTGATCGTCCGAGGAGCGCGCGAGCTTGGGATCCCGGCGATCATCGGCTCGGCATCCGACACCGGCACGGACCGCGGCGTCGATGAGTATGTCGAGATGGTCCGCGAGGTCATCGAGCGCGAGAAGCTTAGCCCGGTGCGGGTTGCCGCGATCTACTCTGAAGTCGATCCCGATGTCCTGCGCGGCGTTCTGAAGGACGGGGTGACTATCGCCGGACTCAATGGCCGGAAAGACATGACACCCGAACTGCTGGATCGCACCGCGCGCGTTGTCGGTGTGATGGGTGCCGAGCCGATCATCGATGCATTCGACGCTGGCGCGGAGATCGTCATCACCGGTCGGTCATCGGACAGCTCTATCTTTGCCGCGCTGCCACTCCGTGCCGGCTACCCGAAGCCACTGGCGTATTGCCTCGGGAAGCTACTCGAATGCGCGTCGTTCTGCGCCGAGCCATACATGGGCAAGGAGACGATCATCGGCGACATCTCGGATGACGGTCTCATTCTCGAGCCGATGCACCCCGGGCAGCGCTGCACCCCCGCCTCGGTCGCCGGGCACGCCATGTACGAGCGGATCGACCCGTTCACCGAGACCGTGCCGACTGGGTCGCTCGATCTGCGCGACATCCGGTACGAAGCGATCGACGAACGCCGTACACGCGTCACCGGCGCGAACTTCATCGAGGCCCCGACTCCGTCGATCAAGCTGGAAGGTTCCGGCAAGCTGGGCGAGCGCGCGCTGGCGATCATGGGCATTCGCGACCCGATTACCCTGTCCTATCTGGATGACGTCATCGCATTCGCGCGGCGCAAAGTCGAGGACCGGTTCGGGCCGGCCGGCCAGCCGGGTGGTTACGAGCTCTTCTACCACGTGTTTGGCCGTAATGGCGTTATGGGCTACCTGGAGCCGGTGACCGAGATTACCAGTCACGAGATCGGCATCGTCGTCGAGGCAGTGGCTCCCTCCCGCGCAATGGCAGATGAGATCGCCGCGATGGGGTCGCGGAACATGTTCTATGCCCGTCTGCCGGAGGTGAAGGGCACAGCCGGCGGCGCGAGCTTCTTCTCTGACGAGATCCTGCAAGCCCGTCCGGGCTACGAATGGACAATTAATCACGTGGTCCCGGTGAACGACCCTCGCTCGCTCTTCCGCACGCGCCATCTGACGCTCGGTTGAAAGGACAGGTCCGTTGACAGCGAACACCGATACGAAGATGAAGCTGCGCGATCTGGCCAGCACGATTCGCAGCAAGAACGCTGGCGTCGATCACATCACCTTCGATGTCATCTTTCGGAACCCGCGCTACTTCGAGGCGGCGCAGGGCAGCGACGGACTGACGGCCGAGCGTGTGGCGACCGTCTATCGCATCCAGCCCGAAGACATCGTCAGCTTCGTCGCCTTCGAGCCGGCGCAGGCGATCAAGTTCACCATCCGTCGCCGCCGCCCGAGCGGCAGCCCCGGTGAGCCGGACGTCTTCGGCTCGCAGATGTACCCGCCGCTCTTCGACATCGAGATACCGGTTCCGAACCCCGCCTGACGCGATACGCAGAGCGAGGAGGGCTGCAACGCCCCCTCGCCCTCTGGCTGTCCTGACGCGACGCCCTACTGCCTGCTTCGGCTAGGCGGCGCCGGCTACGGCGCTACCACCGGGATCGTGACAAACTCCGCCGAGCATGGGTGACCGTCGCAGATCTCCATGACGCCATCGGCCGGACGGAAGATGACGCACGAGATCGTCTTCGACGGCGCGTCCGACCGGCTATGCTGGCAGACGGATGCGACTGGGCTGCCATGATCGGCCATCAGATCGCGGGCGAACCGGGAATCGACCGCAGCGGACCGCGCGTCGAGCGCCTCGGCGACTCGCTTGTAGCGGCCGCGCGAGCTTATCTCGGCGTTGCTTCCGACCGATGGCGCGTAGGCGCCGACGAGCGCGGCCGAGTCGAAGTGATTCGTCGAGGTCAGCACACCGCCGTCCCGACGGCTTATCCCGCGAGCGGTGAAACCGCACTCGACAACGGCGATAGTCCCGACGGCGTCGGCCAGCACGAGGTTACCGGCGCCCATCATCGGCGCCGCGGCTAGGTAGGCGAGGGCGGAGTCCACCGTCTCGTGCGCTTCGAGAACGTGCTGCATCAGGCTCAGCCGCGGCAGCCCTGGCCCGACATCCCGCGATGGAACAGCCGTATCGGCAATCGCCAGCCCGGCGGCGTTCATGCCCGAGCTGTGGACGCCCGGCGCGCCAGCGGTCGTGACGGCTGCCCAAGACAGCCCCTCGGTCGGTCGGACGCGGATGACGAACTGGAGCGCCAGCGATTCGCCGGGCTGATCGCGATTCTTCACCAGCAGAGGTTTGCCGTCCGACGCTGCAACCCCGCTCGCGGCCCAGGCCGAGCAGCCGCCATCTTCGTCCTTCGTGTACACGTACACGGACGCTACCCAGCCCAGCAGATCGGTCGCCGGAACCTCCAGACCACTGGCGATCCCGTTGAGCTGCGCGACCGTCGCCGGCGAGTGCTCGGCGAGCACCGCCTGGAGTCTGGCGAGCCGCCGGAACGATCGCTCGCGAACCTCTGACGCGGCAGCCGTGAGCGGCCGGCACATCACCGGCTGCAGGAGATGGCGCAGGTCGCGGACGGCCTCGCCGTGTTGGCGGCCAACCTCGAACTGGTCGCCGGCAACCTCAACAATGCGCATGTCGTTCCTCTCGATTCGAGCAACATTGCGCCCGCTATCGCGTGCGGCGCAGGCGCGGGTCGAAGAACTCGGCGAGCGATGTGCCGAAGAGGTTAAAGCCGAGGACCAGCAGGGTGATGGCGATGCCGGGCAGAGTGGTGAGCCACCAGGCATCGCGGATGTACTGTCGTCCGTCGGACAGCATCGCGCCCCACGTCGGAGTTGTCCCCTGGACGCCAAGCCCGAGGAAGCTGAGGCTGGCTTCCGAGACGACGACGGTGGCCATTTCCAGCGTTGCGATGGCGAAGAGCGGGGGCAGCATATTCGGCAGTAGGTGGCGCAGGATGATCCGCGTATGTCGCGCGCCGATGCTGCGGGCTGCCTCGACATACTCTCGCTCGCGGAGCGCCAGCGCTTCAGCACGCGCGGTCCGGTTGAAGATCACCCAGCGGCTGAGGACGAGGGCCAAGATCAGCTTGTCGAGTCCTGCGCCGAGCGCGGCGACCATCGCGATGGCCAGCACCAGGAAGGGCAGCGCGAGCCAGGCATCAACAATCCGCATGATGAGATGGTCGATCGCGCCGCCAAAGTACCCTGCCGTCGCGCCGAGCAACGTCCCAAACACGCCCGCGACGATGACCGTCACGATGGCAACGATGAGCGATATCCGCGCGCCATACATCAGCCGCGTCAGCACATCGCGGCCCAAGTTGTCGGTGCCCAGAATATGCTCCGAGGAGCCACCGAAGATGCCGGGCGCCTCCAGGCGCGCGCTGAGCGCCTGCTTGTTCGGATCGTATGGCGCGATAACCGGCGCGGCGATTGCAGCAAACGCCACCAGCGCGAACACGACGATGCCAAAGACGATCCCCGGATCGCGCAGCAGCCCAACCCAAGTCCGCCGCTTCCGCGCGGGCTCGTGCGCGCTTAACGACCGGCTGACTTGATCGCCTACTGCGACTTCTGCGTCCATACCTCATCAACTTCCGGTTTTGATGTGCGATGCGGCAGGCAATATCGTGCGAGCCAGCGTGCGTCGGTGTCAGCTCAGACGAATCCGCGGGTCGGCCCAGGCATAGACCAGGTCCGTCAACAGGTTGAGGACGACGTATACGACGGCGAAAACGATGACGACGCCCTGGACCAGCACAAAATCACGCGCGGTGATCCCCTGAATGATCAGCGATCCGATACCCGGCCAGGAGAAGATCGTCTCGGTAATGATGACGCCGCCGACCAGCCCGCCGATCTGTAGCCCGATGATGGTGATCGTCGGCAACAGGGCGTTGCGGACGGCGTGGCGCAGGACCACCTTACGCTCCGAGAGTCCCCGAGCGCGCGCCGCCACGACGTAGTCCGACATCAATGCCTCGATTGTACTGGTGCGGAGCAGCCGCAGCGTGAACGCCTGCATCGAGACGGCAATCGAGATGGCTGGTAACGCGAGGTGCGACAACGCGCTGACGAACGCCCGGAAATCCCCTGCCAGCAGGCTGTCGACAACATACATGCCGGTGACATGAGGTACGTCGATCCCGATCCCGATCCTGCCAAACTCGGAGAACCAGCCCATCCGCACGGGTAGGCCATAGATCAGGAGGATGGCAACCCAGAAGGTCGGCATCGACACGCCGAGGACCGAGACGATGATCGCCAGCCGATCGAGAATACTGCCGCGGAACACGGCGGCGAGGATGCCAACGGGCACCGCAAGGAACAACGCCAGCAGAAGGCTCGCGATGCTCAGCTCCAGCGTAGCTGGAATCCGCTCGCCGATCAGGTCAAGGACCGGGCGGTTATACGTGATGGACTTGCCAAAGTCGCCCTGGATCGTCTGCCACATGTAGCGCGTGTACTGCTCTGGAATCGGCTGGTCCAGCCCCAGCTCTTTGCGGATCTGTTCGATCGCTTCTGGCGTCATTTGCTGATCACGGGTGAACACGCTGATCGGATCTCCCGGGACAACCCGCATCAGCACGAACACGATGATCGATACGCCGATGAGCACCGGAACGATGTGGACAAGCCGCTTCAGGGTATACGTCAGCATCGTTGTGGTTGAGCTCCCTGCCGGCCAGGTATCTAGGCCACGGTGGCCGCCACGGCTCACTGGAACGTAGCGGCCACCCGGCGTTATGTGACCGACGTATCAGGCCTTCTCGACCTTCGTCTCCATCAGGTTGAAGCGCGAATCCGATCGCGCGTTCCAGTTCTGCACGTTCGAGCGAACGGCGTAGATCTCGACCGGCGTATAGAGGAAAATCCACGGCGCATCCTCGACGATGATCTCGGTGGCCAGCTTGTAGAAGTCCAGCCGCGCCTGCTCGTCCACCTCGCCGGCCGCCTTCATGATCAGGTCGTCCAGATCCTCGCGTGAGTAGGTCGTGTAGACGGTGTTCCGGGTCGAGAGAAACTGCGTGCTGTAGGTCGTGTCGGCGTCCATTTCGGAGGTCCCCCAGGAACTGAGATACATCTCGCTCCCACCCTGCTCGTACTTGTTGTACAGCGCCTCATTCTCCATCACGTTGACGGCGATACGGACGTTGATTTCAGCGAGCTGACCGGCAATCGCCTCGGCGATCTCCTTGAACGTCGGCGACACGTCGAGCGTCGTGTCAAACCCCTCGCCCAAGCCGGCCTCATCGAGCAACTGCTTCGCCTTGTCGGGATCATAGTGAAACCCCTCGATGTCGGGCGAATAGCCGAACACTTTCTGGAAGAGCGGGCCGCGCAGCACCTCCGCCTTGCCGCCGAGGAGTGCATCGACGATCTCCGGGACGTTGACGCCGAAGTTCAGTGCCTGTCGAACTTTAACGTCAGTGAACGGCTCCATGCTCACATTCAGACCGACGTAGAAGACGCGCGTCCCGGTCGCCTCGGCGATCTCGACACCTTCGCGCGAAGTCGCCGCGAATTGCGCCGGCATCTCGGCAGCGATCTGAACCGTGCCTGATTCGACCGCTGCTGAGCGAGTAGCGTTCTCGGGAATCGGGACGAAGACGAGGCTGCTCAACGCTGGTGGGCCACCCCAGTAATCCGGATTCGGCTCGAGGACGACTCGCTCGCCTTGCTTCCATTCGACGAAGCGGAAGGGTCCGGTCCCATTAGGCTGCGTGGAGACCCCCTCCACGCCGACCTCGGCGTACGTCTCGGCGTTGAGGATCTCGAGGTTGACCACCTTGGTTAGCAGCGGAGAGTAGGGATACTTGGTGATGACATGGACAGTATGGTCATCGACCACCTCGACCTTGTCGATGCTATTCGCCAGCGAGCGCCGCGCGCCGGTTTCGGGATGGATGACAACTTCCTCATAGCTCAACTTGACATCATCGGCGACGAGCGGCTTGCCGTTGTGGTACGTCACGCCCTTGCGAAGGTTGAATTGCCAAGTCAGCTCATCGACCCGCTCCCACGACTCTGCCAGCCCCGGCACGAACGTCATGTCATCGTCGCGCAGGACGACACCCTCGTACATCTGCAGCATGATATTGGCGCTCTGTCGGGACGAGTATACGCCCGGATACAGCGCCTGCAGATCGGCCGTCTGGGCGATGACGAGCTGCATATCACCGTCGGCGTCCGTCGTCGATTCCGTCGCTGTCGCGTCGGTTCCTGCTGCGGTTGGTTCGGCTGTGGTCCCACTAGTGGCTGTGGCTTCGTCGCCCCCGCCGCTTCCGGTTGCAGGCTGGGTTGGCGCGCTAGCCGCCGGGGTGTCCTCACTATCGTCCGAGCCACAGGCAGCCAGGAGGCTGCCGAGCACCGGGATCGCGATGCCGAAGATTGCCGTTCGCTTGGCAAAGTCTCTCCGAGTGAGTCGCTGTGCCGCATACCGTGTCAAATTCTCCACCGAACGATCGTCCATTCCACTATGCTCCAAGTCGCCACACAATCGCCGCGATCATCCCTACCTCGACGGATGTGACTACAGACCGATGGCCAGCGCCGGGACAGGCACCGTGACGCCGCCGTACAGCAGACCATCGGAACCGCGCAGGACACCAACGGGTAACGCGAACTGACCATCCTGCATAACCACGATCTCGTGCCCCATCGCTGCCAGAGCGTCTTGTGTCTGCTTTGGAATGCGAGAATCGACGAACACTTTGCGGACGAGGAGTCCCTCGGGGACTTTGGGATCTGACCCTTCGGCGTGGATCCGAGGCGCGGCGATGGCCTCCTCCATCCCCATGCCAAAGTCAATGATGTTGAGGATCACCTGAATGACCGCCGGGATGACCCGCCGGCCACCCGGCGCTCCGACCGCGGCGATCGGGCGGCCGTCCTTCAGGACGAGCGAGAGCGAATCGTGGCTCAGCGGTCGCTTCCACGGCCCGATCGAGTTCTTCGTTCCCGGCTCGGGGTTAAACAGGTTTGTGTAGTTCCGCTGGATGATGCCGGTACTGGGCGAGATAGTGCGCGATCCGAAACCACCGCCGAGCGTCTGGACGAGGCTCACCATGTTGCCGTGGGCGTCCGCCGTCACCATATGCGACGTCTCGTTGCCCGGCGGATGCATCCCGCCCGGCTTCTCCCCGGCCGGCGAGGTCCGGCCCATGAACGGCCACGGATCGCCCGGCTCGATGCTGGCCGGCGCGCGCCTGGTGTCGATCCGCTCGCGGCGTTGCTCGGCGTACTCCTTCGAGATCAGCCCGCGGATCGGTACATCCTCGAACTCGGGGTCGCCCATGTGCCGGAAGCGATCCGACCACGAGAGCCGCAGGCACTCGACGAGCAGATGTAGCGTCTCGGGGCTGTTGTGTCCCGAACGCGACAGGTCGTACCCCTCCAACAGGTTCAGAGTCTCCAGCACGTTGACACCGCCGAACGCATCGGGCATCGCGACGATCGTGTAGCCGCGATAGTCGGCGCGCAGGCCATCGTCGTACCACCGTGGCTCGTAGGCAGCAAAGTCGTCGAGCGTCACGATCGCGCCATGCGGCTCATTGTCGGCGACGATCGCGCGGGCGATGTCGCCACGATAGAACGCGTCGATCCCGCCGGCTGCGATCATCTCCAGCGTCTCGGCGAGCTGCGGCTGCACGACGCGATAGCCGTCCGGCCGGTAGAAGGTGCGCGGCACCGGCGGACGGCCATCCGGCATCAGTAGAGCGGACAGGCCGGGGTTGCGGAGAATATTCTCGGCGTCGCTGCCGATCTCCAGAGAGTAGTACTCGTTGATGTCGTAGCCATCCCTGGCCCGGCGGATCGCCGGAGCCAGCACGTCGGCGCGCGCCATCGATCCGAACCGCTCATGCAGCGACAGGACGCCCGCGACGTGCCCCGGAACTCCCAACGTCCGGTAGCCGACCCAGGCGGCGTTGTCGCGCGTGCCACGCCACTGGAACGGGCTGAGCGATTCGCCCGGCGGAAGGAGATCGCCAACGAACATGTCCTCGCGCGCGGCGCGCGATAACCGGCCGTTGAACTCAAGTGCGTAGGTCTTCCCCGTCTCGGCGATGTAGACGAGCGCCCCCCCCGCCAATACTCGTCATCGCCGGCTCGCAGACGGCGGCGGTGAACGATGTTGCGACGGCAGCATCGATCGCATTGCCGCCGGCGGCTAGAATCTCGGCTCCCGCCTCCGCGGCCTCGACGCTTTCCGCGGCGACAACACCGCGATCAGATGTCACTTCCGTCTTGGACTGGATCAGTCTGCTTCGACTCGCCACGATGACTCACTCCCTCCGCCCGTTGTGGCCTCATGGATTGACTGACGCTCAGCGCTCAGCGCTCAGCCCTCCTCCTGCCCCGGCGCGATTCGATCGATCTGCCCGAACTCGCGATACAGCCGGTCGATCTCACGCAACGGTGGCAAGGTTCGATCCGGGTCGCGGGCAACGAGCTCGGCCAGCACGAGGTTCACCAACGACATCAACCCGACCGGCGAGAGGTTGTGCCCAACCCCTCGCGTGGCCGCAACCAGCGAATGGTCAGCCAGCCGGGCGACAGCCGAGACATGACTGTCGGTGAGCGCAAGTGTTGGAACGCCCCGGGACGCCGCATGGGCTAGCGCATTGACCGTGTCCCGCAGGTACCGCCAGACGCTCACACCGACGAGGACATCCGTCGGGCGCAGGTTGGCCAGCATGACGGCCAGAGGCGATCCGCCCTCGGTGCAGACCGTCGTGCGGATGCCCAGGCTGTTGAGCCCGTGGCCAAGAAAGACGGCGGTCGCGGCGGAGAAGCCGGCTCCGACGACGTAGACGTGCTCCGCTCGCTCGATGACTCCCACCACCTGCCGCACCAGCGCGTCGTCGGTACGGCTCATCGTTTGGTTCAGGTTTTCAATGTCGTTTAAGAAGACCTGCGCGAGCAGCTGCTGCTGGTCGAGCGGCTCATTGCGCTGCTGCTCGACCCGCTGGACAAAGGTGAGACGCTCCGGCAATCGATTGCGAATCGTCTCCTGCAACTCAACGTAGCCGCTGAAGCCCAGCGACTGCGCGAGCCGCACGACGGTCGCCGCGTCAACGCTGTGATCGCCTCGTTGTCGGCGATGAACTGAGCCACCTGCCGCTGCTTGGGGCTCAGCTGATCGAACCGCTCGGCGATCCGCTGTTGAAGATCAGAGGGAGCCATACCTCTCCAATCCGACGTTTTTGCCGGGCGTGCCTGCTCGGCTGGCGCGCGATGGATCGTGGTTCCCGAATCTAGCACAGGTAGCAGGCTATTGCAACAGACGTAGCGTAAAATGCCCGACGTGCCACAACCGTTGCAGCACGGCAGCAGCGCCAGATGGCGCTGCACCTTGACGATCACCAGCGATCTGCGAAAGTGGCGGCGGCCAGATGCTGGCCCCTGAGGGAAGGAGCCGATGGGCATGAGCGAGCGCTACCCAGCCAAGCAGTACGCGATGGACTGGATCGAGGAGAACCGGCAGCGGCTGTCGGATTTTGACATCGAGATCTGGAACTACGCCGAGCCGGCCTGGCGCGAGTACAAGTCGGCCCGGGCCTACGTCGAGCTGCTGAAGGCCGACGGCTGGGACGTCGAGGAGGGCTCCGGCGAGATGCCGACGGCGTTCGTCGCCCGCTGGGGGGACGGAGGGCCGGTGCTGGGCGCCTACGCCGAGTACGACGCCGTGCCAGGCAACTCGCAGCAGCCGATCCCCGAGCGCGCGCCGCGCGAGGGGCTGCACCCCTACACCTCCGGCCATACCGACCCGCACTCGATGCTCGGCGTCGCCGGCCTGACCGGCGCGCTGGCGGCCAAGGCGGCGATGGAGAAGTACGGCATCAAGGGCCAGCTCGTCTTCTTCGGCGAGCCGGCCGAGAAGCTGTGCGGCTCGAAGCCGATCCACGCCGCCAAGGGCTACTACGACGGCTTCGACGCCTTCGTCTGCTACCACCCCTGGCCGCAGAACACGGTCGAGTGGCAGTCGCACTTCGGCGCCTACTACGCCTGCGTCTTCACCTTCGAATGCGTCGAGCCGGAGGCGTGGGGCGACCCGACCGCCGTGCCGCCGGGCGCCAACCGGCTGGCCGGCCGGGCGCCGGGCGCGGTGGACGCGCTGATGCTGATGTACACCAACACCAAGTTCACCCGCGACGCGATGTTCGCCGCGGCCGGCAACTGGACGCTCAACGAAGTCGTCCTCCACGCCGGAGACGCGACCGCCGACAACCTGCCGCCGCGCTTCTCGCAGATCCAGTACGCCTGGCGCACGCCCGACCTGAAGATGCAGGAGCGCATCTGGGAGGTGCTGGCCGACAACGCCCGCCACGCCGCCGCCGTCACCGGCTGCGAAGTGTCGGTGCGCTGGGTGTCGAAGACGCGCGTCGCCCTGCCGAACCAGGCGATGGCCGACCTGACCTGGCGCAACCTCGCCCAGGTCGGGCCGCCGGAGTACGACGAGAGCGCGCGGGCGTTCGGCCGCAAGATCCAGAAGAACCTCGGCCTGGCGCCGATGGACAACCCGTTCCCGCCCGACGTCAGCCAGCTGCTGCCGCCGCAGGACTACGAGACGCAGGTGCGCTCGCAGCTCCCGCCCTGGCAGCCGTTCAT
>DAOKZM010000016.1:11703-16519 GCA_035325665.1 Thermomicrobiales bacterium
GCACGCGCCGTCGGTCCGGCTGCTGACCGCCCGCCCACGGCTGCGCCCGCCGGCCGCGGGCTACCAGTACCCGGCCTGGACGTACCTGGCGATGGGCGGCCGGCCGGAGATCATGGACCCCGGCATGTTCGTCGCCGGCCAGACGATCGCCGCGACGCTCCTCGACCTCGCCACCCAGGAGGACGAGCTGGCGAAAGCGAAGGCCGAGTTCGTCGAGCGCACCGGCGGCGGGGTCGGCGGCAAGCACTGGGTCGGCCCGCTGCTGCCGGCCGACATCGTCCCGCCGCACGACCTCAAGTGGCCCGAGTACGTCACCACCGAACGCGGCGACGAATGGGTCGTCCCGACGCCCATCATCTGGGGGGAAGAGCTGTAGCGTCAGGATGTGTGACCGCCCTCGCCGCTGCCCGGGAGCCCTCTGGGTGATGGCCCCCACCCCCTCTCCCTATTTTGGGAGAGGGGGTGTCTCATATGTTGGTCGGCTTGGGCGCCGACCAGCATGTTTGGTAGCCTGCAAGCCTCTCCCGTCACTCCGAGCGCTGTCATATTCCCTACCACGGGTAGAAATCGAGAGGTGGAACCACCTCGGGCAGCGGTGAGAGCCGTCCGACGTCTCGTCATGCTTGACATCTTCTCTTTTCATCTGTAATTTATTTCTGACAGGTGAAAGGGGATGATGTCATCGACACCTCGAGCCGAACCGGAGACGAGCTGCTGCTGGCGCTCTCGGCGCTGGCGAACCCCCACCGGCTGCGCATCATCGCGGCGCTGGCGGGGCAGCGCAACTACGTCAGCCAGCTCGCCCGCGAGATCGGCATGAGCCGGCCGCTGCTGCACATGCACCTGCAAAAGCTGGAGCAGGCCGGGCTGGTCGTCGGGCATCTCGAACTGTCGGAGGACGGCAAGGCGATGAAGTACTTCGAGCTAGCGCCGTTCGCCATCGACCTCTCACCCGAAACGATCGCCGCCGCCGTGCGCACATTGGGCGACGGCGCGACACAGGAAAGCACGGAGGAACCCTCGTGATCCAGAGCCTGTTCAGCGCAGCGACGATCCCGGTCTGGACGTCCCACAACACGAGCAGCGACGTCTGGGAGGGCTGGGGCAGCGTCATCATGATCGTCGGCGGGATGGCGCTGATCGCGATCCTGCTCGGCATCGTCATCTGGCAGATCTTCAAGACGGCCCAGTCGCGGATGCTGGCCGCCGACGCCATCGCGCGCGACGAGGCCTACCGGCGGCTCGCCGAGCAGTCGGCCACCACCCAGGAGCAGCTCGCCGCCCAGCAGCAGCGCATCGCCGACGACATGATCGAGCTGCGCGAACGCGTCGGCGCGATCGAGAAGCTGCTGCGCGAGGTCGGCTAGGACTGGCCGGTTGGACAGGTTGACAGGCATATCCGCATCCATATACTCGTAAACGGATATACGATTGCGGAGGAGTCGAAATGGCTCGCAAGCGCCCGTCCAACCCGCTCGCCCTCGCCGTTCTCGCCAGCCTCTACGAGCGCCCGATGCACCCGTACGAGATGGCCAGCATGATGCGCTCGCGCGGCAAGGACGCCAGCATCAAGCTCAACTACGGCTCGCTCTACACCGTCGTCGAGACGCTGGAGCGCCGCGGCCTGATCGCGCCACATGAGACGCAGCGCGAGGGTCGCCGGCCAGAGCGCACCGTCTACGGCCTGACCGACGCCGGCCGGATCATGCTGATCGACTGGCTCAGCGAGCTGATCAGCACGCCGGTCAAGGAGTACACGCAGTTCGAGGCGGCGCTGTCGTTCCTCGGCGTCCTGCCGCCGGACGAGGTCGCGACGTTGCTTCGCGAGCGCGAGGGTCACCTCGACGTCGAGATCCGCCAGCTTCGCGCCGTGCTCGAGATGACCGTCGAGCGCCAGATCCCGCGGTTGTTCACGGTCGAGGGGGAGTACTGGCTGATGCTGCGCGAGGCCGAGCGAGCCTGGGTCAGCCAGCTGGCCGGCGAGATCGAGCGCGGCGAACTCGCCAGCCTCGACCTCTGGCGCGAGCTGCATGCGCAGATCGCCGCCGGCCAGCCGATCAGCTACCCCGAAGGAGGGGTCATCGAGGACGACTGACGTAACAGCCCCGGCCGGGTGCGGCAACACCCGGACCAGGGGCCTTGAACCCGCGATGCCGCTCCGACGCGCGAAGCCTGGCCCGCAAGGCGCACTTCTATTGTAGCCAGGTCGAGCGAGTCCCGGCGGCCACGTCCCGAGAATGGGCCGAAGGAGCTCGACCATGACCATGACGTTGACCGCTCCAGCCGGAGCCGGTCCTGCATCCCCCACCGCCGCGCCGGCCATCGAGGCGCGCGGCCTGACCAAGACCTACGGCAAGGACGTCCGCGCGCTCGACGGGCTCAGCTTCCGCGTCGAGGCCGGCACGGTCTTCGCCCTGCTCGGCCCGAACGGGGCCGGCAAGTCCACCGCCGTCAAGATCCTGACGACGCTCTCGCGCGCCGACGACGGCGAGGCGACCGTCGCCGGCTTCGATGTCCGTCGCGAGCCGGAGCGGGTCCGGCGGGCGATCGGCTATGTCAGTCAGAAGCCGGCCCTCGACCCGGAGGCGACCGGCCGCGAGAACCTCACCCTGCAAGGGCGCGTCTACGGCCTTGGCGGCGCCGAGCTGCGCGGCCGGGTGGACGAGCTGCTGGAACGCAATGGCCTGTCCGGCGCCGCCGACCGGGTAACAAGCGCCTGGTCGGGCGGCATGCAGCGCAAGCTGGACGTCACGATGGGACTCGTCCACCGGCCGCTGGTGCTCTTCCTCGACGAGCCGACGACCGGCCTTGACCCCGAGGCGCGCGCCGAGCTGTGGGGCGAGATCACCCGACTGGCCCGCGACGAGGGCATCACCATCCTGCTGACCACCCACTATCTCGACGAGGCCGACCGCCTGGCTGGCCGGCTGGCGATCGTCGACCACGGCCGTCTCGTCGTCGAGGGCGCGCCGGAGCAGCTGAAGTCGGCGCTGCACGGCGACACGATCCGGATCGAGCTCGACCGCCCCAGCGAGGCGGAGACCACCCGGGCGCGGGCGGCGCTGGAGAGCGTCGCTGGCGTCTCCGGGGTCGTCGCCCAGGACGGCGTCGTCCGCGCCCGGGCGATCCGTGGGGCGGCGGCGGTCCCGGCGGCCCTGGCGGCGCTCGAGGCGGCCGGGGTGCCGGTCGCGGCGGCGACGGTCGCGCGGCCGACGCTAGACGACGTCTACCTGCGCTACGCGGGCCGGTCGTTCCAGCACGACGAGGACGGAGCAGCCCGATGACGGCGCTACGCGACACCTGGTATCTGACCGGCCGGCGCCTGCGAAACTTCAGCCGCCAGCCGTGGAACATCGCCCTGACGCTGGCCCAGCCGATCATCTATCTGCTGCTCTTCGGCGCGCTGTTCAAGCGCATCGTCGAGCTGCCCGGCTTCGGCAATCAGTCCTACTTAACCTACCTGACCCCCGGCATCGTCGCGGTCAGCGCGCTCTACACCGGCGGCTGGCTGGGCGTCTCGCTCGTCCTCGACCTGGAGCGCGGCGTGCTCGACCGCTTCCTCGTCTCGCCCGTCTCGCGGTCGGCGCTGATCGCCGGCCAGCTGATCCAGACCTCGCTAATGACGGCGATCCAGTCGATCATCCTGATCGGCCTCGGCTGGGCGGTCGGCGCCCGGTTTCCCGGCGGCGCGGCGCAGGCCGGCGCGATGATCGTCGCCGCGATGCTGCTGACGGCCGGCTTCGGCGCGCTCTCCTGCGCGACGGCGATCGTCATCCGCCAGCAGGAGTCGATCATCGGCATGAACCAGATGCTCCTGCTGCCGATGACCTTCGCCTCGACCATCTTCATCGCCCGCGAGCTGATGCCCGGCTGGATGCAGCAGGTCGCGCGGGTCAACCCGCTCGACTGGGCGGTCGAGGCCAGCCGCGTCGCCGACGGCGCGAGCGTCGACTGGAGCCTCGTCCTCTCCCGGACGGGCCTGCTGCTGGCGCTGGCGATCGCCGCCGCCTGGCTGGCGACGCGTTCGTTCCGCGTCTACCAGCGCGCGATCTGATGGCCCCGAGTATTCGACAGAGACCGAAAGGCGCCTGACCATGCGTACCGAACCGACCACCAACAGCGGCGTCCGCGCGACGCTGACCCGGATACCCTCCGGCCGTCGCGCCAAGTGGCTGGTCATCCTCGTCTGGGTCGTCGTCCTGACCGTGGCCTCGCCGCTGGCCGGCAAGCTGACCTCGATCGAGGACAACGACGCCGAGTCATTCCTGCCGAAGAGCGCCGAGTCGCTGGCCGTCGCCCAAGCCGAGGAGCGGATAACCGCTGGCGATACGATGCCAGCCGTCATCGTCTACCACCGCGACGGCGGGTTGACCGCCGCCGACCAGCAGCGGATCGAGACCGACCGCGGGGCGCTCGCGAACCGCTTCCCGGCCACCCCGCCCGGTCCGGCTACGTTCTCGGACGACGGTCAGGCGGCGATCTACGCGGTTCCGCTGGACGTCACCGACGAGGACAACCTGCCCGACGGCGTCAATGCGATCCGGGACCAGATCGCCGGAGCGCCGGACGGGCTACAGGTCAAGGTAACCGGCCCGGCCGGCTTCACGATGGACATGGTCAACGTCTTCTCCGGGATCGACTCGACCCTGCTGCTGGCGACGGCCGGCGTCGTCGCGGCGCTCCTGCTACTCACCTACCGCAGCCCGTTCCTCTGGCTGATCCCGCTCGTCGCCGTCGCGTTCGCCCACCAGCTGGCCGGCGCGAGCGTCTACGGGCTGGCGAAGTCGGTCGGGCTGACCGTCAACGGCCAGAGTGG
>DAOKZM010000017.1:0-15805 GCA_035325665.1 Thermomicrobiales bacterium
AGATAGTCCGCGCGCCCGGCGTCATCGACCAGCGCGATGATCCCTTCACCCTGCGATGTGTCGAACCCGCCGTGTCCGATGAAATAGAAGATGTGCCAGGGACCGTGACGCATCGCCCGCAGGAGATCGCGCCAGGTCTGGCCTTCGAGCCAGGTCAGCTCCGCCAGCCCGCGCTCGCGCAGGCCGCGCAAGGCCCGCTCGACCCGCTGCTTCTCGGCGTCGACGTCCAGCTGCTCCAGGTCCGACGGGTCCGCGACCATGCCGAGGATCCGTAGCGGCGGCTTGACCTCCAGCGGCTTCGGCGGCTTCGGTAGCTCCAGGTAGCGGATCAACGGCGTGCGCTCAGAGAGGGCGACGAAGTCACCCTCGTCCGGGTCGAACAGGTACTCCCAGGGGAGCGACGCCAGCGACGGGTCGCCGATGCGCAGCTTCAGCCGCAGGCCCTTTCCCTCGCCATCGGCGATGCGCCGGCTGACGGCATAGCGCACCCGGACGTCGTCGGTCATCAGCGCCTCGAACATCGACCGCCCAAACTCCTCGACCGATCGCTCGGGAACCGACAGCGCTCGTCGGCGTGGGGCCGACGAGCGCAACAGGGCGATCTGCAGCGACTGCAGCTGATTCTCGAGGGCGAGGTTGTCGAACGGGAACACCATCGTCGCCCGGGCGCTCTCGCCGCCGGGCGCGTTGAGGACCGTGACGGGATATCTGCCGTCCGTTCCGGGGCCGATCTCCAGCTCGAAGTCGTAGTAGTCCATGTGGAGCGCCCTTTATCGAAAGGTGTGGTCCGTGATCCTGGAATCGCGCGGCATTCGTGGTCGAGCCGGGATAGCAACCCGTCGGGGAAATGCGTGATGCGATTCGTCTCAACCTGACCCATTGCCGTCAGACAGGCCACTCTACGTATAGGAATTGCGTATATTGTGAATATAATCAACGCGGACGATCGAAATGTCAAGATCGTCATGACGCGCACGGCGGGGACGCTCTTCTCGATCGGCCTCGCCCGTCCGGAGCCGTCATTACCTGGTGAATGAATCCCAGGTCCCGTGCGTATCCGAGTCGCTCGCCAGGATGAGCACCCACGTCCGGTACGTGCCGCTGAGATACACAATCAGGCCGTGATCGAAGAGCTGCCACGCGCCCTCGTCACCGACATCCGAGTCCACTGAATCGCCGATCTGCTCAGCCAGCGACGGATTGGCACGCAGGATCGCGTCAAACGGCGGCAGGGCCACGTACGTCCCGGCGGCGGGCGTGCCGAGGGGAGTGGGGTTCTCGGCGGCGAGCGCGTCGGAGATGTTGTAGGTGTCCCAGGGTCCGTAGTCGTCCGCGAGCTCGGTCACGAGGGCCACGACAGATCCCCTGGCCTCGGGGTCGATTGAAGCCAGGAAGTCGGTGTTCAGCATCACGCCGAACTGGAACTGCTGATAGCGCATCTCGGCCAGCTGGGCGTCGGTCCGCGGGTTACCCAGGGCGGCACGGACATCCTCTTGCCCGCGAACGCGCTCGATGTCTTTCAGAATCTGAGCGTCGATCTTAGCCGTATCGTCGTTGGCGAACGACTCCCACGGGTTGGTCGAGCCTGGCTTGAGATCGCCGTAGAACACCCATGTCCGGTAGGTGTCCTCCGGAACGATGATGATCCCCCGCTCGAACCGCTGAAGGACGGCTCTCGTCCCCGGCTCCGACCACTCGGCCTGGCCGATCGCGTCGCGCAGCCCCGGCGCCTGCTGCAATACCGCCGCGAACGGCTCTGCCGCTGGATAGTGACCCTCCGAATCCGGCGTCGGTAGCTCCGCGCCAGCCGCGCCGTCGCCGGTGCTCTCGTAGCAAGTGGCGGTTCCGACGCGGCTAGCGTCAGGACTCTCGACCGCGGCGAGGATACCGCCGTCGTCGAGTACGCCATCCAACGAGACCATCAGACCGCGCTCGAAACTCAGGAACGGGATTCGCACGCTCTGCGGCTCGGCTAGCGGAGTCCCGAGCAGCGAGCCGATCGCTGGCCGGCCGACGGTCTGGGCGATCAGCTCAGCCCCCGTCCGACGAACGCCGCCGTCCGATGAGGACCCATCCCCACCGCCCCGCCCAAACGCCAGGAAGCCGCCGATTCCGGCGACGATCAGCGCCAGCGCGATACCACCGGCGACGAGATACTGGCGGGGCGGTCGAACGCGCACCGCTCGGGGCGATGGCTGGCGCGGGACCGCTGGAGGTGCGACGTTATCCGCGATATGCGAAACGGCAGAGGCCGGTTGCGGCTCGATCAGGGAGTGAGAATCGACGACCGGGGCCGTCGCGGCCGGTTGGCTGACCGGGCGGTCGTGCGCGTCGCGCCGCTGCCGGGCCACGTCCAGAAGGCTGGCAGTGTCAACATCATCAGGGTCCATCTCAGCAGCCGCTTCGAGGCGCCGGATGGCTTCGACCCAGTCGCCGGCCTCGAAGGCCCGGCGTCCGTCGGCCCGGATCAACTCCAGGGCCTCTCGGCGTGCCGCCTCGTCGAGGTCCGGCTGCGTCGGGCTGACGTCTGGCTGCGCCGCGACAGGTTCGTCCCCTGTGTCTGTCTCATGCTCCGGTCGGGCTGTGTCGAACGCGGAGTGAGGGAGCTCGTCCGGGACGACGGGTTTCAGTTCCCCGTTCTCCGCAGCCGCACGGTCCTGCTCGGTCTGCTCGATGCGGGCGACGACCGACGGCGTGGCCGGGATGGACGATGGGACCGCGACGTCGAAGAGGCGCCCGTCCGGCGCGCGCATGTAGAGGACGGGCGTCCCCCACTCCACGGTCCGGTCGATCTCGATGCTGACCGCCGTGCGCGCGACCGAGACTGCCTCGTCGATCGACATCCCGTAGGCGACTGCCTCGTAGAAGGCATGCGCGAACGCGATTGCTGCCAGATCGCTGATCTCGTACTGCATGGCCAGCACAGCCGGCAGGCCCGTCCGCACGAGCGTCGCGGCCGTGCTCGAGAAGACGTCCAAGCTGCTGCCCTGCGCGCCTTCGCAGGAGTTGAGGATCACCAGGTGCAGCGAGCGATGATCCCGCAGCAAGCGGCCCAGATGGGTGGAACGCAACGGCGCAGTACGCCCTTGGTCGTCGGCCAGGCCGATGATCCCCTCGTCCAGCTTGCGGTCGAAGGCGCCGTGACCGATGAAGTGGAAGATGTGCCACGGCCCGCGCCACATCGCCTTCTGCAGATCGCGCCACGTCTGTCCCTCGCACCACTCGAGCTGGAGCATGCCGAGTGCTTCGAGCGAGGCGACGGCCTCCCGCAGGCGCTGCCGCTCGCGGTCGACGTCGAGCTGATCCTGGTCGGTCGGGTTGGCGATCATGGCCAGTATGCGGAGCGGCGCTGTCACTGGGAACGGGGTAAACGGCTGGGCGATCTCCGGATAGCGCACCAGCGGCGTCCAGCGCGACAGGCAGATGTAGTCCGCCTCGGCGGGGTCGTACAGGAACTCCCACGGCAGGGCGGCGAGCTCCGGCGAACGGATGCGGAGCTTGAGCCGTAGCCCCTTCCCCTGCGCATCCGCGCCGCGGCGGCTGCCAACGTAGCGGGCCAGGATATCACCCGAGAACAGCGCCTCGAAGAGCGCGCGCCCGAACTCCCTGACCGACTGCTCCTCCCAGGTGAGGCTTCGCGTCGCACCTACTCGTCCCGAGCGCTCGAGGGCGAGCTGGAGCTGCAAGAGATGGTTGTTGAGCGCGAGGGTGTCGAAGGGGAAGCGCATGACCGACTCAGCCTCGCCATCCGGCGAGCGCAAGACCCGAACCGGGTACCTGCGGCCACGCCCCACACCGATCTCGAGCTCGAAATCGAAGTAGTCCATCTGGGGCGCCCTATATCGGATGTCGCTCGTCGCCGACCGCTGATGGCGGAGGTTCGCCAGAGGGAGACTCGGGCTGTGTGTCGGGACCAGCTCCAACGCTACGCGATGCGGCGCTGTCTGTATGCGAAATGCGTATAGTACGATTATCTTCCGCGCGATCGAGCGAAATGTCAAGATGAATATCCACGTATTGACGAGTCGCAGCCGCGTGGCGCCATACGGCTAGCTGTGCGTGCTAGTCAGACTTGTTCAACTACTCTGTCGTGCTTCCTTCAATGCTTCGCGTAACGACCCTGCCCGGCTCGTCGTACCGCTGAGCGGTCTTGACAAGAGTCGCGCACGTACTAGTCTGGAAACTGATCGGTGACCAGAGTCGCGTCGCGCCCCACGTTTCCACCCGCGGGTCCGGCCCACCGCACGCCGCTGGCGCCACGGGCGCTGGTGACTCGGCGGCTTCGAAAGGCTACGGCTATGCTCGACCTTCGCGCCCGTCCGTCTCGGAGCCGTGCCCATCCCACTCGTGTCCCCGGCCGTCTCCGGAACGGGCGGTGAGGAGGCCGTCGTGCGCTGCCCGTCGTGCGGATTCAGCGATATCGCGGCCGGCTCGCGCTTCTGCCCGCGCTGCGGCGCGGCGATCGACGGCGCTGCGGAGGGCGCGGCGGTGCGGATTGCCCAGACCGTCGAGCACAACCCCGGCCGCGTCGTCGGCGTTCAGACCGAGGTCATCCAGGGGGACGTCTACGGCGGCGACATCTACCAGGCCCAGATCTACGTCCTCTCCAGCGCCGGGCGCGACGCCGACTGGAGCCGGTTCCTCTCCGAGGCGACCCCACCGTACAAGGGCCTGGCGTCCTACACCGCCCAGGACCACGCCGTGTTCAAGGGCCGCGACCGCGAGGTCGGCCAGGTCGTGCGGCGGATCGGCGAGCGGCAAATCACCGTCGTCTACGGCGCTCCGGGGGTCGGCAAGACGTCGCTGATGGCAGCCGGCGCGATCCCGATCCTGATCGACAACGGCGGGCTGGTCCTCCACATCCACGACTACCAGCAAGCCGAGGCGAGCATCCGCGCGGCGCTCGATGCCTGTGCCGGCAACATCCGGCTGACGATCCCCCCGGACGCGGGGCTACCGGCCATGCTGGGGGCGATCACCGAGACGACCCAGGGCAGCCTGGTCCTCGTGCTCGACCAGCTCGAGCGGCTGTTCGACCCGACGCTCAGCGAGGAGCAGCGAGCGAAGTTCGTCGGCGGCCTCGCCGAGAGCCTCCGGCGCGTGCCTCAGGAGCTGCTGCGGCTGGTCATCGTCGTCCAGGAGCAGTGCCTCAGCCAAATCGACCGGCTCCAGGACCGCCTGCCGAACCTGCTCGTGGACGCTGTCCGCTTGCCTCTCCTTGACCGAGAGGCGGCGCGGGCGGCGATCGAGGAGCCGCTGACCGTGCGGCACTACCCGGTCAGCTTCGTCGGCGGGATCGTCCGGGAACGACTGATCCCCGAGCTGGAGGACCTCACGCCGGGCGACACCGGCATCCAGCCGGGGCAGCTGCAGATCGTCTGCCGTGCTCTCTATGACGTCGCCTGCGGCCAGCATCCGCCGCTCATCGACGACCAGCTCTACCGCTCGATGAAGGGGACCGGCGGGATCTTCGCCCGCCACATGGAAACCGCCCTCGCTATCCCCCTGGCCGCCGATCGCGATGTCGCACGCGACACCCTCATCACGATGGCCTCGCCGGGCGTCGGGGCGTGGGTCGAGCCGGGGACAATCGTCGAGGATGGTGTTCCGGCCCACGAGCGGGCGCGAGTCATGGAGCGGCTCGCCGACCAGGAGCTGCTGGTCAGCCGGACGGACGGCAGCAGGCGCGAATACGCCTTCGCCAACGCGATCGTGGCCCGAGAAGCCCGCCGCCTCGGCGGCCGCGATGTCGAGGCACGCTACCTGGCGGAAGAGGAGGTCGAGCGCGCCTGGCAGGAGTGGCTGTCCCACAACGAATCGGTGGCGAGCCCCGGGCAGCCCCGGTTCCTGGCGCGGTCGGCGGCGTATCTCGCGCTCACGCCGGTCGAGGCGCTTCTGCTGCTCCGTTCCGCGGTCATCAACGGCGAGCCGACCGCCATCTGGCTGCAGCGCCTGCGGACCGACGAGGGCCGCCGGCTCATCGAGCAGCTTGAATCCGCCGACCTCCAGCAGCAGCCGATCAGCCCGGCGACGAGCGAGCAAACGACGGCGCTACTCGACCTCGACGCCGTGCCGATGCCGACCACGACCGGGAACGGTCGGGTCCCGTTCGGCCCGGTCGCCTGGACGGCGGTACGCCACCCCGAACCGGCCGCGCGGCGGACGGCCGGACTGGCCCTGCTGACCATCGACGCCCACACCGTCGTAGACCGGCTGAACTGGGCGCTCGCGAGCGGACTCGCCGGTTGGGCGCGCCGGCGGCGGCGGGCGGAGGTGTGGGGCACGCTGGCCGACGGGGATGACGCGTTCGCCGCGCGCTTTGTCCAGCCACTCCCCTGGCTCGACCGGCTCGGCGTCTGGGCCTCGCGGGCCTGGCGGCGGATCGTCGCTGACCAGCAGCGCCTGGCCTGGATGACGATCGGCGGGGCACTCGGCGTCGGCATCATGCTCGGCGTGCTGCGGGCGCTCCTCGGAATGGTCCTGCTGTACACCAAGGCCATGCCGTTCTCCGCGCCGCACTTCTACAACGGAGCGATCCTCGGCGCGGCGCTCGCCCTCGGGCTGGCGCTGGCCGAGCCGCTCCTGCCAAAGCAGGATCCGGCGCGGCCGGCGAGGCCTTCGCGGTCGGACCTCGGCGCGGCTGCGCTCGTCATGGCGGCGTTCGGCCTCGCGCACCTCTTGGTCGCTCTGCTGAACGGGCTGCAGCTCGCAAGAGCTCCGCTGGTAGCGCCGATGGGATTCGTGGCCGGAGCCGGCCTGGCGCTCGCGTTCTTCCGCTACGGCCCTGAAAGCCCGCCGCGAGTTGGGCGGACCCTCGTGCGGATTGGCGTGGCGGCGGTCACCTTCGCCCTGGTCCAGCTCGTCTTCGTCTGGACGGGAGCGGCGGGGGACAGCATCGCGATCGGACTGGGCCGCTCGTTCTTCGACGGGCAGGTCTTCGGCATGACTGGCGGCGCCCAATGGACGATCGTGCGCGGCTCCGGCTGGGCCACAGCCGCCACGCTGATCGACGCGGCGCTCCTCGGCGCGGCGATCGCCGCCGGCCTCGTCCTCGGGCTTCGCATCGCCGCCGGGCGGCTCGCGCGATGGCGCCGGCTGGCCGACCGCGCCTGGGATTGAACGGAGGGGGGCTCCGATGATCACTCGCCCACGTTCTGGCCGGCCCGCGCCATCGACGACGCTTGTCCTCCTGACCGTCATCGGGCTGCTTCTCGGCGCGTGCGGCGGGCCAGACACCGGCAGCGGCGGCGACGAGACCCCTGAGGCGGAGGTGCAGCGGCGCAGCGCCGGTGTCCAGACGAGCCAGCAGGGCAACAGCGCGTTCGTCACCATCGACGACGACAGCTGGCACGTCGTCCAGAGCGGCGACCGGATTCGCACCGACACGTCCGGCGAAGGCTGGGTGAGGATCCGGGACTGCATGCTGATCTACATCTTCCAAGACAGCGGGCTGGTCAAGGCGACCTGCCCGAGGTCCTCCTACAGCGGCGGCAACGTCGTCTGCTCGCTCGGCGGGACGAGCGCGTTCAACAACCAGTGCAGCGACCAGATCGTCATTCAGACCGACAGCGCCGAGCTGCAGCTGCACGGCACCTGGTTCTCGGTGACCTACCTGCCGGAGCGCCAGCTGACGCTCGTCCTCGTGCTGGACGGCGCGGTGGCATCGCGGCCGGTCGTGAACACCGAGACATATCTGCTCAGCACGGCGACCGACGTCGGCAGCGGCTACTTCTGGTTCACGACGCCCGGCATCCAGGCCGACGCCGTCGCCGGCCTGACGACACGCGACCTCCACCCACTGGACGAGCTGGCGCCGCTGGTGGACGCCCTCGGTCTCGGCCCCTGGATCGATCGGCTGCGCGAGCGGGCCGCCGCCGACCGCGTGCCGTTCCCGGACCTCGGCGCCGGCCCGACGCCGACGAGCGAGCCGCCGACGCCCGAGGGGCCAACGCCGACCGCCCCGCCGGGGGAGACCGTCTTCCGCCGCTTTGTCGCCGATCCGGACACGGTCTTCAGCTACCGCGACCCGCGCTGCTCGACCCTCTCCTGGGAGGTCGAGAACCCGGCCAGGGTCTCCCTCGACGAGGAGCCGGTTGACCCCAGCGGCGCCCGATCGGTCTGCCCGACCGAGACGACGACCTACACGCTGCGGGTCGAACGCCACGACGGCCAGACGGAGCCGCACAATGTGACGGTGACCGTCGCCGCGGACACCAGCAAGCCGGTGATCGACCGCGTCGCGCTCGCGCCGGAGCAGGTCGTCGCCGGAGACGACGTCGCGCTGACGGTCGCGGCGCACGACGACGAATCGGGCCTCAGCCGGGTCGAGCTCTGGCGCGGCAGAGCCGCGATCGACGAGTGCCGGGCGTCGCCGTGCACGTTCCGGCTCGGTCGCTTCGAGCCGGGCAGGGTCGAGCTCGAAGTACGAGCCTATGACAATGCCGGAAATGTCCAGACGCAGCCGGTGTCGTTCGACGTCGCGGTGAACAAGCCCGACCTCGTCATCACGACGTTCGAGAAGACCGGCGATGTGACCTACAACGATCAGGGATATATCGCGGTCCCGGTCCGCGTCGTCGTCCAGAACGCCGGTCCGGCCGACGCCGGTCCCTTCAAGGTCTCGGTCGACTACATCGACCCCGCCACGGGCCGCTCCTTCGGCGCGCCGTTCACCGTGACTGGTGAGCCCAGCGGCTACTACCCGAACCTCGATAGTCTCGCGGCGGGTACGAGCGTCACGCTCAACGGTACGGTCGCGGACCCGTTCTGGAAGACCGGCGAAGAGATCGCGCTCATCGTCCCCGTCGACAGCTGTGCGGGCGACGAGTTCCCGCTACCGTATTGTCGCGTCGACGAGAGCAACGAGAAGAACAACGACTCGCCACGGCTGACGGTGCTGCTCAACCCGCCCGTCACCACCCCACCCATCGTGATCACCCCACCCATCGTCATCACCCCGTTCGTTGTCGAGTGAGCATCGAGTCAGGAGAACGTATGGCAACTACGATCGAGCGCGATACCCCCGGCAGGCTGGCCGGGATCGACGTCATGCCGCGCGGCCGGATCCAGCCGAGCCCGATCTCCTGGCGCGACCAGGTCGTCTACTTCCTGCTCCCCGACCGCTTCAGCGATGGCCGGGAGGCCGACCGGCCCGCGTTCGACCGCGGGCGGCCCGAACAGTTCCGCGCATCCAACACGCTCGCCTGGATGGAGGCCGGCCGCCGCTTCCAAGGCGGCACGCTGCGTGGCGTCGCCAGCAAGCTCGACTATCTCCGCGGCCTCGGCGTCACCACGCTCTGGATCGGCCCGGTCTGGCGGCAGCGCCCCGACCTGGAGACCTACCACGGCTACGGCATCCAGCACTTCCTCGACGTCGACCCGCGCTTCGGCGCCCGCCAGGATCTGCGCGACCTCGTCGACGCCGCTCACGAGCGCGGCATGTACGTCATTCTGGACGTGATCTACAATCACTCCGGCAACAATTGGTACTACGACATCGACGGCACGCCGCGCGACGAGGTCCCCTACCGGTACCAGCCGCCGTATCCGGTGCACGGCTGGCGCTCGGCGGCCGGCCAGAGCACGCCGACCATCGGGAGCGTCGACGACGGCGTCTGGCCGGTCGAGCTTCAGGACCTCGCCTGGTACACGCGCGCCGGCCGGATCGGACGCTGGGACCCGGAGCCATGGGAGGACCCACTGCACCCGGACAACGAGTTCCGCCGCGGCGACTTCTTCACCCTGAAAGACCTCGATCTGACGCGCGGCGACGTGCTGTCGGCGCTCATCCGCGTCTACCAGTACTGGATCGCGCTGAGCGACTGCGACGGCTTCCGGATCGACACGGTCAAGCACGTCCCCTGGGAGGGCTCGCGGAACTTCTGCGGCGCGATCCACGAGTACGCCGAGTCAATCGGCAAGGAGAACTTCCTGTTGCTCGGCGAGGTAACCGGCGGGGCGGCGATGGCGCGCAGCTACCTCGACATCTTCGGGCGCAACAACGACGCGGTGCTCGACATCGGCGCGCCGGCCCAGCTGCTGCAAGGGATGGTCAAGGGGCTGGTCGCTCCGGAGGCGGTCTTCGACCAGTTCCTCGGCCACGACATCCTCGGCAGCCACCGCCAGACCGGCCGCTACCATATCTCGGTCCTCGACGACCACGACATGGTCGGACGCAAGAAGGCGCGCTTCGCCGCCGGCAACGAGAGTCCGGCCGCCGTCGAGCAGGTCGCGCACGCCGTCGGGACGCAACTGACGATGCTCGGCATCCCCTGCATCTACTACGGCACCGAGCAGGCGCTCGACGGCTCCGAGGACCGGCACGACCCGGCCGTGCCGCGCGAGGACGAGGACCGCTACATCCGCGAGTCGATGTTCGGCGGCAGCTTCGGCGCGTTCCAGACCGACGGCTGCCACTTCTTTGACCGGCTACGCAACGCCGGCGACGAGACCGGGCTGGCGCTGCGGCGCGGCCGGCAGTACCTGCGCGAGACGTCCTTTCTCGACCGCCCCTTCACGCCACCGGGAGCGGGCGAGCTCGTCGCCTGGTCGCGCATCCTGGTCGATCACGAGGTCGTCGTCGCGGTGAACAGCCACGGCGCCGAGCCACGCGGCGCCTGGGTCACCGTCGACGCGGCGCTCCACCCGGACTCCGGCGCGACGCTCATCGTGCGCTACCGCAGCGACTGGAGCGACGCCGAGCTGGCGAACCCGCCTGCCGGGCAGACGGTCACGGTCGAGCGGCTTGACGGGCGAGCGGTAGTGCGGATCGACCTGCCTCCGGCCGGGATGGCTATCCTCGCCTAGGACGGCTTGCGTTATGAGCCAAAATCTCATATTCTGTTGCGCATCAGTTGGGTCTCGGTTCCTTAGAGGGGCAATTCCCACAATCGCCTGATCGCATTCTGGTGCTCCACTAGAGCGCGATTGACTCCGTTTCGGCGGTTCAGCAGCGCATATCGCGAGCGGCAAAGGCGGCATGCGGATGGAAATCACTCCCGGGGTCTACAGCATCGGCCAGCTCAGGGGACGTGCCGCGTACTCAAGCGGTCGTGTGCATGCCTTCCTCATCGACGACGGCGAGAGCCTAACCCTGGTCGATACGTTGTGGTACCCGGACGCGAAGTTGATTCTCGATCAGATTCGGCGCCTTGGACGTCCGATTACGGATCTCAAACACATCGTGCTGACGCACGGCCATCGCTCGCACCTGGGGGGCCTCGCCGAACTCAAGCGTGCCAGTGGCGCAACGGTCTACGCCCACGAGTGGGAGGCCGACATCATCGCCGGGGAGCGCAAGGCGCAAGGAGTGTCACTGAAGCCACACCGGCCCTATGCCATCGTTCCTCAGCAGCTCGCCATTACGCTGGGGATCGGCAAGCACACGCCGTGTCCCGTCGATCAGACGATTGCTGGCGGCGATCGTGTCGGACCACTGGAGGTTATCCACGCGCCGGGACACTCTCCCGGCCACCTGGCGTTCTACTGGCCCAGCCGCTCGTTCCTGATCGCGGGCGATGCCGTCTCGACCTGGCCCGAGTTTGACGCCGGCTGGCCGGTGTTCAACCTCAACTGGCGCCAGCATCGGCAGACCCTGCGCCGCTTTGCGGAGCTCGAGCCGCAGGTCGTGGGCGTGGGCCATGGGCTGCCGATCACTGCGGGGGCACGCGAACGCCTGCGCTCGCTGGTCGAGCGCTACCACGACTGAGCGACGATGGCGACCAGATGATCACGCTTGGGGGAACCAGAGATGACGACATCGGGTCGGCGAGGGCGGTCCAGATGGCATATCGGGAGCGTCGGCGCGCTTCTCCTTGCCGCCGCGCAGGCCCCCCGCGGCGCCGAGCGCAAACGGCGATTCTCGCACCTCATCTGGACCGCCGCTGCGTCCGTGACCGAGCGCGTCGATACACGCGTCGGCTGGCACCGGCTGCCCGTCCCACTCGCCGTCGCCGTACTCGCCGGTATTCGACAGCGCCTGCGCGCCCGCAACCTCTACGACACCTCCAAGCCGGCAACGGCCAGCGACGCGGTACCGGATCCGCCGAGCCGCTATCGCACCGCCCGGACGGCCGACGGGACCTATAACGATCTCGCCGATCCTCGGATGGGCAGCGCCGGGAGACGCTTCGGTCGCAACGTGCCGCTGGATCGCACCTATCCGGCTAACGACCGGGCGATCCTCGAGCCGAACCCACGCACAGTCAGTCGCGAACTCCTGACGCGGGACGTGTTCCAGCCAGCGACCACGCTGAACGTGCTCGCCGCCGCGTGGCTGCAGTTCATGATTCGCGACTGGTTCAGTCATGGGAAGGGCCCCGCCGAGAACCCGTGGCAGGTCCCCCTGACCGAGGACGATCCGTGGCCGGACCGTCCGATGCGCATTCTCCGCACGCGTCCTGACCCGACGCGGACAGCCGATGAGGCGCATCTCCCGCCGACCTACATCAACACCGAGACCCCATGGTGGGATGGCTCCCAGATCTACGGCAGCAACCGCGAGACGCAGATGAAGGTGCGCTCCGGGCATGGCGGCACGCTGATCGTCGGCGCCAACGGGATGCCACCGGTTAGCCCCAACCCGGAGCGCAACCCGGTTGACGAGCCGGGCTTCTGGCTTGGCCTGGCGATGATGCATACCGTCTTCACGCTGGAGCACAACGCGATCTGCGAGCGGCTCGCGCAGCAGCATCCGGCCTGGTCCGACGATGAGCTCTTCGACACCGCCCGGCTGGTGAACACGGCACTCCTGGCCAAGATCCACACCGTCGAGTGGACGACGGCGATCCTCGGCAACCCGGCGCTCCGCATCGGCATGCGCGCGAACTGGTGGGGGCTCGCCGGCGAGCGGATCCACAATCGGTTCGGCAGGATCAGCTCCAGCGAGATCATCAGCGGCATCCCCGGATCCCGAACGAACCACTTCGACGTGCCCTACTCACTGACCGAGGAGTTCGTCGCGGTCTATCGGATGCATCCCCTGATTCCGGACGACTACGCCTTCCACTCCGTCGCGGACGACGCGCTGATCAGCGAGCGGACGTTCCCGGAACTTGTCAACCGGCACGCGCTCGAGGTGATCGACGCGGTCACGATGCCGAACCTGTTCTACTCGTTCGGGGTCGCGCATCCTGGCGCGGTCACGTTGCACAACTTTCCGCGGGCGCTGCAGCACTTTACACGGCCGGATGGGAATGTCCAGGACCTCGCGGCAACCGACATCCTGCGCAGCCGCGAGCTCGGTGTCCCGCGCTACAACGCGTTCCGGCGGTTACTGCACCTGACCCCCATCAAGACCTTCGAGCAGTTGACCGATAACCAGGATTGGCAGGAGCAACTGCGCCGCGTCTATCACGACGATATCGAGCAGATCGATCTGACGGTCGGCATGTTCGCTGAGACCCCGCCGCCGGGATTCGGCTTCAGCGATACCGCCTTCCGCATCTTCGTCCTCATGGCGTCGCGCCGCCTCAACAGCGACCGCTTCTTCACCACCGACTACACCGAGCAGGTGTACTCGAAGGCAGGCATGGACTGGATCCGCGACAACGACATGTCGTCCGTCCTGGTACGCCACTACCCGTCGCTTGCGCCAGCCTTGACGGGTGTCACGAACGCTTTCGCCCCATGGACGCGAGTCAGCGCGTGATGGAAGCAACCCGAGCGCAGTCCTGGAAATCGCGGTCGGACATCGTATCGACTGGAGCAGCGACGAGCTCGAGGACGCAGCCACGGGGCAAACGGCCGCAGTTGAGCGGCGCGACGGGCGGCGGGTCGGCGCGCACCGCCGCAGGCGATCGCGCACGCGGCCCCCGCGCTCCTGTCTGGAGATGTCTGCTTGGAGGCAAGGTACGCCTATGCCCGAGAAGAAGCATTGACGTCAGACCTCGCCAGGGATATTCTGGCCAGACCAGATAACGACAGCGTGCCGGTACTCGGGCCCCGAGCCCGTGGCGAACAGGGAGGTATCCCCAACCTACTCAGGCGCCGCGGAACCAACGTGGACGCACAACATCTCTGAACGCTAGAAGCACCTGCGCCATGCCGATCACCCCCCGACGACTCCCACCTCGTCAGGCCCGGTCAGGGCCGCATCTCTCGTGAACGGTTCCGGCAGGTCCTGATCCAGCAGGCCGCCAAAGCGGCCGTAGACGAGCGCGACCCCGGCGAGTACTGCGACGCGATCGAGGCCAACCAGACCCCCGACGGGCGCTGCGTGGACCCGCTGTTCATCCTGGCCATGTTCAACCATGAATCGACGATGGGAAAGTCGGGCGTTGCCCGCACCACGCGCTCGTGGGGCAATACCCGCGCGCCCAACTTCGGGGCGACGCCGGTCGGCGAGGAGCCCGGCATGTCCGGCTCGTTCCCGATCTGGCGCGACTGGCTCGACGGCGTGCGGTCCACCGCCGCGCGCATCGTCGCGCCAAACCACGTCTACGCCAGGCGCGGCTCGATCCGCAGCATCTTCGACTGGCCGGCGAACCAGAATCTCGTCTGGGCGCCGGCCGGCGACTTCAACCAGCCGGCGAGCTATCTCCGCGCCATGATCGACTTCATGAACGCCCATACCGACCGCGAGGCCGGGTCGCAGCCGGTCCACCTGCTGATCTCGGCCGGCCATATGGATTCTGGCGGCGACGAGTGGAACGGCGAGGAGCGCAAGCGCACCCGGCCGCTGGCAATCGCCATCGCCGACGAGGCCGAGCGGATCGGGCTGGACGTCATCCGGCGGCTGAGCGAGGCGACGGGGCAGCGCTCCCGGCCGGCCATCCAACCGGCGCCGGATACTCGGCCGCGCGGTGACGTGCCGAGCCGGGGCCAGCGGTTGGAGATCGTCACCGACGCCCGCCACGACGGGCATCCAGACGGCGCGAGGAGCGGGCAGGCCGAGCTGAACGTCCGGCGGATCGTCATCGTCCTTGACGAGGACGAGGCGCCGCTGACGATTCGCGACGTGAGCGCCGTCGCGATGGACCAGATCTGATCGAACACCGCGCGACGGCAGCGGGCCTCGGCGGCTCACCGGCTCACGACGGCGGGCTCCTCCGCGTCCCGCCGATCTGACCGATCCGGATGCCGGTCATCTCCCCCTCGACCGTCTCGGCGCGTTGGTCGATCTCGACGGTCCCCAGCGCGCCGGCCAGGGCTTCGAGCGACGTGTCGAGGTGCTCGACGTCGATGCCGGTGACCGAGCCGCCGGCCCTCACCAGCGCCACGTTCTGACGAACGATCGTGCGCAGTTGGTCGGCGACGCCCGACGTGCGCCCGGGCGGCCGCGGGAAGAGCACGCCGTCTCCCGCGCGCAGGTAGAGCACCGGGACTCCCCATTCGACGTCATCGGCGCCCGAACGCCCGAGAACCGCCAGCCGGCCGGCGTAGGTCGCCTCGTCGATCGTCAGCCCGGCGGCCAGGGCAGCGTAGAGACCACCGCTGAAGGCGGTGGCCGCGCCGTCCTCGATCTCGTACTGCATCGCGACGACAGCCGGCAGCCCGCGGCCGATCAGCGCGGGGGCAACGCCATCCCACGGCGAGTCCTGGCCATGCCGGCCGGACTCGCACGCGCCGAGCACGGCAAGCCGCACGCCAGCGCCCTGCAGCCGAAGGGCAAGGTCGGCGGCGCCGAAATAGGCCGGCCGTCGCGTGACAGCATCGCGCACCAGCACGATACAGCCAGCGCCGATGTCATCCGGCAGGAAGCCGCCGTGCCCGGCGAAATGGAACAGGTCGGCCTTGCGCTGGAGCGCGATCGTGAGATCCTCGGGCGTCGCCTCGTCGAGGAACGTTTCCAGCGTGACCTGGACGC
>DAOKZM010000018.1:0-15756 GCA_035325665.1 Thermomicrobiales bacterium
TCATCATGCCGATGGTCATTGGCGCGAACTAGCCTCGTTCCGCGATGACCGAGTTCGACCCGGTCGTCGTCCAGCGTCTGGAGCTCGAGCAGTTTCGGGTTTATGAGTTACTGCGCCTCGAGATCCCGCCCGGCGGGCTGTGCGTCGTCGGCGCCAACGGGACGGGCAAGTCGTCACTGCTCGAGGCGATCGAACTCCTTTCAACGACCCGGCCTCGACGCGGGGCAAACGACGGCGACCTGATCGCCCACGCCAGCGGCACAGACCTGGGCGTTCCACCCTACACACGGGTCGACGCGCGCGTGCTTCGCGGTGACGCGGTGGTGCAGATCGAAGTCTTCATCCAGCGGCGCGAACACAGGTTGGGGACGAAGAAGATCCTGAAGGTGGCCGACCGATCGCGACGGGCCGGCGATGTCGTCGGTCTCGTGCCGACGGTGTCATTCACACCGGACGACCTGGACCTCGTGCTCGGGTCGCCGTCGGTGCGGCGGCGATTTCTCGACATCATGCTGTCCCAGACCGATCGCCGCTATCTGGGGCACCTGTCACGCTACGCGCGCATCCTCGCGCAGCGAAACAGTCTCCTGAAGGAAGCTGGCGCCTCGAGTCCGGGGATTGAGGACCAGTTCTCCTATTGGGACGAGCAGCTGGTGGCACTCGGCGCTTACATCGTCGCCGCACGGGCGCGCGTCGTCCGGGCGTTGGCTGTGCTCGCGAGGCGGCGATTTCACGAGCTGTCACCGGCGTCCGGAGAGCTCGGGTTGCGGTATGTCTCGACACTGTCCGCCGCCGAATCGTGGTGGGAGGCGCTGTCTGCTATGGGCGGCGACCTGCTTGACGGCGCTCAGCGTGTCGGGGCACTCTTCGAGAGCCAGCTCCGGCGCGGCCGGCAGGCGGACTTGTCGCGAGGCGCGACGTCGATCGGTCCGCATCGCGATGACTTGGAGCTCACGCTCGATGGCCGGCCCATCGCGCGCTTCGGCTCGCGCGGCCAGCAACGGCTGGCGGTCCTAGCGTTGAAGCTGGCCGAGCTGGAGCTGGCCGAGCTAACCATCGGCTTCCGGCCGGTCCTGCTCCTCGACGACATCCTCTCCGAGTTGGACCCGGCGCATCGGGAGGCGTTGCTGGCGGCAGTGGCCGGCGGTGGGCAGGCGTTCATCACCGCGACCGAGCCCGCCCTCGTCGAGCGGCCGGAGCTCGCCGCGCTCCAGCACGTCTCGCTGCGCGAGCCGGGGAAGCTCGCGGTGTCGTGACTCCCGACGCGTGTTGCGCGAGGCCTCGGCCGAACGTATACTTTATGGTCGTTGCCAGACGATGGGGAGTCGTCTAACGGTAGGACGTGTGACTCTGGATCACAAAGTTGGGGTTCGAATCCCTGCTCCCCAGCCTGACGAATGACAGCAGCGCCCTCGCGACAATCGGCGAGGGCGCTGCTGTCTTTGACGTCAGGACGCCGACGCTAGTCGACGTTCCATTCCTGATAGATGAGCTTCCGGCGCCGGGCGCGTGCGCGCAGCAGACGAACACGTAGCTTCCCAAAGAACCCGTAGTACATCAGCGCAGCGACGAACCAGGGCACCGACAGCGCGATGACGACGGCCAGCGCGTCCACGGTCGGGAAGACGACCAGGATCAGGATCGACGTGACGACCTTGAATCCGAAAAGCGTCCAGACCGAGGCCCAGATGATGGTCCTGACGTCAGCATCGTCCTCGCGATAGACATAGCGGGAATCGGCCTCGTCCGCGTCGGGACGTTGGCGCTCGGTATGGGGAGACATATCCCGCCTACTCAATCCTGGCCAGCCTAGTTCAGTCCGACGATCTCGCCCTCTTCGTTGATGTCGATCTTTAGGCCGCTCGGTGACTTGCCGAGGCCGGGCATCGTGCGCATTTCGCCGACGATCGGATAGATGAATCCGGCGCCGGCCGAGGCGCGAACCTCGCGGATCAGCAGGTCGAAGCCTTCGGGCCGGCCCACAAGCTGCGGGTCTCCGCTCAGCGACAAGTGCGTCTTGGCCATACAGATCGGCAGGTTGTCGTATCCCAACGTCGTGTAGGTGCGGATCGCCCGGTTGGCGGCCGGCGTGTAGCTGACCGATCCCGCGCCGTACATCTCGCGGGCGATCGTCTCGATCTTGGTCTTGATCGGCGCATCGAGCGGATACAGGTGGTCAAAGGTACTCCCGTGCTCGGCCGCGCGCAAGGTGGCGCGTGCGAGATCCGTGCCACCGGCACCGCCCTCGGCGAACACCTTGCTGACGGCAACGTCGAACGCTCCGGCGTCCATCGAGACCTTCCGGACGAGCTCGATCTCGGCCTCGGTATCGTCTGGGAAGTGGTTGATCGCTACGACGACCGGGATGCCGTATTTCTTGACGTTCTCGATCTGCTTGACGAGGTTGCCGATCCCGGCGCTGAGCGCGTCGAGGTTCTCGGTGCTGAGGCCCGGGTCGAGCGGCCTGCCGGCGACGATCTTGAAGCGACCGCTGTGTGCCTTGAGGGCGCGGATCGTCGCGACGAGGACGGCTGCGTCCGGCTTGAGCCCGCTGACGCGGCACTTGATATTGAAGTTCTTCTCGGCGCCGAGGTCGGCGCCGAAGCCTGCCTCGGTAATCAGGATGTCGGCCAGGCGCAGCCCGATCTGGTCGGAGAGCACCGATGAGTTGCCGTGGGCGATGTTGCCGAACGGTCCGGCGTGGACGAGTGCCGGCGTGTTCTCCAACGTCTGGAGCAGGTTCGGCTTGATCGCGTCCTTCATCAAGACGGTCATCGCCCCGGCGATGCCGAGCTGCTCCACGGTCACCGGCTTCTTGTCCTTGTCCTGGCCGAGGATGATGCGCTTGAAGCGTTCGCGCAGATCGTCGAGGCTCGTCGCCAGCGCCAGGATCGCCATCACCTCGGACGCGGCGGTGATGTCAAAGCCGGTCTGGCGCGGGACGCCGTTGCCGTCGCCCAGGCCGATGACGATGTCGCGCAGCGCCCGGTCATTGACGTCGAGGACGCGCCGCCAGGTGATCGTCGATTGGTCGATGTTAAGTGGGTTGCCCTGAAAGAGGGAGTTATCGAGGAAGGCCGCGCAGAGGTTATGCGCCGCGGTGACGGCGTGGAAGTCGCCAGTCAGGTGCAGGTTCAGGTCCTCCATCGGGATAACCTGGGCATGGCCGCCGCCGGCCGCGCCGCCCTTGATGCCAAAGACCGGGCCGAGAGAGGCCTGCCGGATCGCGATGATCGCGTTAGCGCCGACGTGCGCCATTGCCTGGCCAAGTCCGACCGTCGTCGTTGTCTTGCCCTCACCGAGCGGAGTCGGGGTAATCGCGGTGCAGACAACGTACTTGCCGAGCGGCCGCTCGGTCGGACGCTCGAGCGCGGACAGGTTGATCTTGGCCTTGAAGCGACCGTAGAGCTCGAGGTCGTCGTCGTGGATGCCGAGATCGTCGGCGATCTCGGTGATGGGCTTGAGCGTCGCCTGGCGCGCAATCTCGATATCGGACAGCATCCTATACCCCTTCCCCTGCTACATCTTCTTCGTGGGTGGCTCCGGTAGCGCGACGCTGGTACTGGAGCGTGGCGGCCTTGATCGTGTTACGCAGCAACACCGACGTGGTGACGCGGCCGGTCCCGCCCGGCACTGGGGTCAGCGCTCCTGCGACCTCGGCGACCGCGGGTGCGTCGGCGTCACCGACCATCTTGCCATCGACGAAGTTCACACCGAAATCTACTACGGTCGCGCCAGGGCGGATCATGTCCGCCCGAAGGCTACCCGGACGGCCGACCGCCGAGATGACGATGTCGGCCTCGCGGGTGAAGCGCTCGGGGTTCGGCGTGCGCGAGTGACAGGTCGTGACGGTTGCGTTCTCTGCGAGAAGCATCGCCGCCATCGGTCGCCCCACGACCGGGCTCCGTCCGAGCACGACGGCATGCCGGCCGACGATCGGGATCTGATAGTGCTTGAGGAGTGCCATGCCCCCGGCCGGTGTCGAGGGCGCCAGGACGTTGCGATCGTCGTGGAACAGACGGCCGGCATTGAACGTGGTTACACCGTCGATGTCCTTCAGCGGGTCGAGCAGGTCGGCGACCTCGATGCGTGACAGGTGTGGCGGCAGCGGCTGGAGGACGAGTACCCCGTGGATGTCGGGCCGCTCGTTGAGCTCAAGCACGTGACGATTGAGACGCCGCTGGCTTACGGAGCTCTCCAGCTCGACGACGGTCGTCGGCAGTCCGACGCCGTCGGCGGCCTTCACGATCGCGCGGAGGTATGCGCGAGCGCTCGGGTCGGACCCGACCAGCATGATCGCAAGGCCCGGAGTCGTGGAATAGCTGTTGTGAAACCTCCTCAACTCGTCAACTGCGCGCTCTCGAAGCGCACGCGAAACCGGTCGTCCGTCAAGCGGCTGTGCAGTCAACTCGTGCCATCCTCTCGTTTCTCCCCGGCCACGGCGGCCCGCGTGGCGCGCTCAATCTCGGCTGCTCGCGTCGTCACACGCTCGTGGATCTCGTCCCAGCGACGGCGCAGCTGGCCGGCGGTGGCCGCCGAGCGCGCGTCGTCGCGGAGCAGCGCGATGTTCACCTCAGCCGTCAGCAGCGCGCCGCGCGCGGCGCCCTCGGCGATCGTCGCCGCTGCTCCGAGATCGCTGACCGTAAAGCGGGTCGCGATGGGCAGGTGCGGCACGACGAGATCCAGGAGCTCGCCGACCTGCTCGGCGATGTAGATCGGGGCGAGCGCCGCCCGCTCGAGCGTCGCGTAGTACGGAGCGCGGTCCCCGGTCTCCTTCGTCGCGCGTTGTGCCTCGAGGAGGTCTTGGAGCGCTGCGATGTCGGCGTCGGCCGCCGCGTAGAAGCCCTCGATGAGCCGCTCGGTCGCGGCGATCGTCGCGGCGATCTCGTCTCTCCTCGGCGCGTTCGATTTTCGGCGGTGGCTCAGACGAAAGACGAGGAGGGCGCTGGCGGCCGCGCCAGCACAGGCGAGCGCGGCGACGCTCCCGCCGCCGCAGAAGACATCCGGATCGGCGATCCGCTGATTGAACTCGCGGGCGGACAGGGCGGCGACCTGGTCAGGCTGGTCGCTCGTCATCATGGCTTTCCCTTTCGAATCGGCCGGACAGGCCGCACACCGGCGAAGTTATAGCAGCACGCCCAATGCACACCCTTTGCAGCGCCACCCCGGGCGCCGGCAGAATACTGGCGCGAAGATGCCGGAATGTGGGGCGATGTGGATTCCCAGCCAGGATACTTGACCGCCTGTCACCCGTGTGTTAGCCTAGACACTACGAACGAACGCGGTGTTCGTTCACAGGCAACGGCCCTCGGGCGAGGCGGGGCCAACGTGCTGAATGGATGGTCAGGAGCACGAAATGGATGACCTGCACGGGGCGCGTGAACGACAGGTAACGATGGCCGGCTTCGCGCCGCTGCTTCGGGAGCTGCGCGACAGGCGGCGACTCTCGCAAAGCCGGCTCGCCGAAGCAGCGGGCTTCGATCACTCGTACGTCAGCCGGCTCGAGAGCGGCAATCGCATGCCCACCCGCGACGCCGTCCAGAAGCTGGCCGACGCGATGGCGCTCGGTGACGGCGAGCGCGACGCGCTGCTGGCCGCGGCCGGCTTCATGCCGGGGCGCATCGAGAGCCTCTTCGCCAACGAGCCGGTGCTTTCGGAGGTGCTCGGGCTGCTGCAGGACGGGACCGTCCCGGACGAGGTGCGCGACGACGTTCGCCGGATGATCTTGCTGCTCGTGCGCCAGGCGCAGCGGGCGTCCTACTCATCCCCAGTCGTCGCCGGACACGCCGGCACTGTCGCCGCGGCGTGAGATGGTGGCGCGGAGGATGTCCCCGAGGCGTCGTCGCGCGTTGCCCGTCGACGGCGCCTGCCGTATCCTGATACTGTCGTACGTACACCGCGCGAGCACGGCCGGGCGGCGGTGTGGTCGCCGCGGCGGACGCCGCGCTGGAGGAATGCATGTCGTCGTTTGCCCACCTGCACTTGCACACCGAGTTCTCGCTGCTGGATGGGTTGGGGCGAATCGACGACTATATGGCCAAGGCCGTCGAGTATGGCATGAGCCACGTCGCGTTGACCGACCATGGCGTCATGTACGGCGCGCTGGACTGGTATCGGGCGGCGAGGAATCACGACTTGTCACCGATCGTCGGTGTCGAGGCGTATCTGGCTCCGGGACGCATGACCGACCGCGACAGCCGGTCGAGTTACCATCTGTTGCTGCTCGCTGAGAACGAGCGCGGTTATCGCAACCTGCTGAAGCTCTCCAGCAAGGCCAGCATCGACGGCTTCTACTACCGCCCGCGGATCGACCTCGAGCTGCTCAACGAGCTGCGCGACGGGATCATCTGCACCTCTGCTTGCCTCGGTGGCCCGGTGGCCAACAACTTCCTTGAGGGACGCGATCCCGAGGGGGAGCGTCTGGCGACGACCCTCGCCGAGATCTTCGGTCCCGATCGCTTCTATCTCGAGGTTCAGGACCACGGCATGCCCGAGCAGCGGCGGGTCAATCGCCAGTTGATCGAGCTCGCCCGGCGCATGGATATCCCGGTCGTTGCCACCAACGACGTCCACTACGTCAATCGCGAGGATGCGGCGACGCAGGATCTATTGGTCTGCATCCAGACCAACACGACCCTGGACGATCCGAAGCGCATGAAGATGGCTTCGGACCAGCTCTACTTCAAGTCGCCGCAGGAGATGGAGCTGCTCTTCGGCGATCTCCCCGAGGCGTTGGAGAACACGGTCAGGATCGCCGAGCGGTGCGAGTTGTCGATGGACTTCGACCGGCTCCTGCTGCCCGACCCCGGCATTCCCGACGGGGTGACGCCGCAGAAACACCTGGCCGAGCTCTGCTGGCGCGGGCTTGCCGAGCGATACCTCGAGGTCACCGACGAGGTTCGTCAGCGCCTCGAATACGAGCTCTGGGTGATTGAGCAGACCGGCTTTGCCAGCTACATGCTGATCGTGCGCGACTTCGCCCAGTTTGCCCGCGACCGGCGGATCCCCTTCGGGGTGCGCGGATCGGCGGCGGCCAGTATCGTCCTCTATACCCTTGGCATCACCGACATCGACCCGATCGCCAACCGGCTGGTCTTCGAGCGCTTCCTCAACATCGAGCGCCGCGAGATGCCGGATATCGACATGGACTTCGCCGACAACCGGCGCCAGGAGGTCATCGACTACGTCGCCCAGAAGTACGGTCACGACCGCGTAGCGCAGATCATCACGTTCGGGACTATGGGCGCCAAAGCATCGGTGCGCGACGTCGGCCGCGCGCTTGGCTGGGCGCCGGTCGATGTGGACCGCGTCGCGCGGCTGATCCCCTCGACGTTGGGTATGACGCTCGATCGAGCGCTCGTGGAAAGCAACGAACTGCGCTCGCTGTTCGATGAGGACGAGCGCGTCCGCCGGATGATCGACGCGGCACGGAAGCTCGAAGGTATCTCGCGCCATGCCGGCACGCATGCCGCGGGTGTGGTGATCAGCGCCGAGCCGCTGGTGGAGCACGTGGCGTTGCAGCGACCAGCCCGCGGCGACGAGAACGCGCTGCCGACGACGCAGTTCTCGATGGAGAACGTGGCCGCGATCGGCCTGCTCAAGATGGATTTCCTCGGTCTCGCCAACCTGACGATCCTCGGCGAGGCGGTCGATATCGTCAGGCAGACACGTGGCGAGTTGCTTGACCCAAAGGAACTACCGGACGGCGACGAGACCACGTATCGATTGCTCGGGCAGGGCGAGACGTTTGGCGTCTTCCAGCTGGAGAGCGCCGGCATGCGTCGGGCGATCCGCGAGCTGCGGCCGGGATCAGTCGCCGAGCTGTCCGCGATGGTGGCGCTCTACCGCCCCGGGCCGATGCAGCACATTCCGACGTTCTGCCAGACCAAGCACGGGACTCAGGAGATCAGCTACCCGCATCCCGACCTGGCCGAGATCCTCGACGAGACATACGGCGTCATCGTCTACCAAGATCAGGTGCTGCTCATCGCCCAGCGGTTCGCTGGCTATACGCTCGGCGAGGCCGATATCATGCGCAAGGCGATGGGCAAGAAGATCCCTGAGAAGATGCGGGCCGAGCGCGAGCGCTTCCGGTCGGGCGCTGTCGAGAAGGGCTATACTTCGGCGGAGGCCGATAAGATCTTCGACCTGATCGAGCCGTTCGCTGGCTATGCGTTCAACAAGGCCCACGCCGTCTGCTACGGGACGATCGCCTACCAGACGGCGTACCTCAAGGCGAACTACCCGGCCGAATACATGACCGCCGTGCTGCGGCTCGCTCCCAGTCACCCGTCCGGCACTGCGGCGCGGGTTGCGGCCGCGGTGGCCGAGTGCGCCAAGCTCGGAATTCCGGTGCTTGGACCTGACATAAACCGGAGCGACGTCAACTTCACCGTCGAGCCACTCGATGACGGTCGGCTCGCGATTCGCTTCGGCCTCGCGGTGATCAAGAACGTGGGCGAGGCGGCGGTTCAGGAGATCTGCCGGGTGCGCGACGAGAATGGCGGCGCGTTCGCCTCGTTGGAAGCGCTCTGCGAAGTGGTCGACTACAGCTTCCTGAACAGGCGTGTGATGGAGAGCCTGGTTCGCGGCGGCGCGCTCGATTCTCTCGGTGATCGGGCGACGCTCCTTGCGAGGCTGGATAGCGCCATGGCGGCGGCGCAGCGCGCGCAGAAGGCCCGCGACCGCGGACAAATGGGTCTCTTCGGCGGGCTGCTCGACGATCCAACTCCGGCGATAGTCCCGGCGACAGTGACCGACCCGCTGCCAAAAAAGCAGTTGCTGGCCTGGGAGAAGGAATACCTCGGCACGTATCTGAGTGAGCACCCACTGACCGACGTGACCATGGATGCCCGCTCCCGCGGGCGCCAGTTCCAGCCGGTTGCCGAGCTCGACCCGGAGATCGCCGGACAGAACGTTCGGATCCTCGGCATCGTCGCTGGGATCCGCAAGATGACGACGCGGACGAACCGGACAATGGCCGTGATCCAGCTGGAGGATCTGACGGGGACGGTCGAGGTCGTGCTGTTTCCCGAGGCGTTCGACCGGCACGGCGCGGTCTGTGTCGAGGACCAGATCCTGGTCGTCCGCGGCCGGGCCGACTCGCGTAACGACGGCATTCAGATCATCGCCGACGAGATCAGCCTCTACGAGATCGACGAGCGGCCGGCGGAGGAGCCAGAGACGATCGTTTGGCTACGCCTCACCGCCAGCGATGACCGCGACGGGGACGTCATGCGGATGGAGCGCCTGGCGCGTTTGCTGCGCGATTTCCCGGGCGACGACGCAGTCCTGCTGGAGATCGAGACAGCGAGCGAGGTCGCGCTTCTGCGGTCGCGCATTCGGGTCGACTGGTGCCCAGACCTGGATCAGGCTGTGGCCGAGATTATCGGCCCGGGGGGCGCGAGGGTCACGAAGACGATTGTAGGCGAGGCACGATAGCGCCGGCCGACGTCGACCACAGGTGATTCGTTGGACGACATATCCCAGAAGCGATAACAACGAGAAGGCAGCAGCCGTTACCGGCGGCTAAGGGCGCGGTCCAGTAGCCAGCGTGGGTTGTTCGCCAGGATGTCGGGGAGCGATTCGCTGCTGACGCCAGCGCCGCGGGCGACGCGCTCCTGGAAGGCCGGCGACAACAGGTCGGATGGCTCATGCGCGTCGCTGTTGACGACGAGTCGCGCTCCGTACCGCTCGGCGAGGCGGACGACGTGGCCGTTCGTCAGCGAGTGGCCCCGGCGGGCGCTGATCTCGAGGACGACGCCGGCTTCGGCGGCGAGGCGTGCGTCCTCGTCGGTCAGTAGTCCGGGGTGGGCGAGGACATCGACGAGCCCGCAGACGATCGAGGCGTGGTTCGTTCCGTCCGGCACCGGCTCGACCGGCGTCTCACCGTGGACGACGACGAGTTCCGCGCCGGCATCGCGAGCCAGCCGCGCCGTCTCACTGATCGCCTCGGCCGGCACGTGGGTCAGCTCGACGCCGACGATCACCGTCAGCGGCCAGTGCCGCTCGATCACCTCCCGGTCGCGGCGCAGCTCGTCGATCAGCCGCGCGACCCCGCCGACACCGACGTGATCGGTGAGCCCGAGCACCGTATAGCCGTTGACCGCCGCGCGACGGGCCTGTTCCATCGGCGAGAGCGCGCCATCGGAGTAGAACGTATGGGTGTGAAAATCGAACACGGCAGTCTCGGTTCGGTCGCTCACTTGGCGTCCCTTCTTCGACGCGAGCTGATGTTGATCGTCGGGGCCGGCCACAGATGCGAGAGCGCGACATCGGCTTCGTCGACCAGCACCAGGCCCAGGTCGTCGGTGCCGATCGTATTTAGCAACTGATCTACCGCCATCTCCTCGTCGGGGACGTTGATGACGATCGGCGGCACGGTCGCCGCGGCAATGCCGGCCTTGAGCGCTGCCATGCGTCTCTCATCTCCCTGGTCCCCGTGCAGGAGGACGATCCCGCCGATCCCGCCGATCACGCGGCCCGCCTCGTGAATCTCCTCGGCCGAGAGCCTCGGCAGACTTCCGCAGACCACAAGCGACCTTCGATGCGGGACGTGCCGGATTCCGCGCGCCAGTTGGCGGAGCGTCGTCACGAGCTCGGGGGAGTCGACGATGATCGTCGCGTCGTTGTAGGACAGAACGTTGGCCGCGCCGGGCTGAAGGTCGGGCTCGGTGCCAAACGCCAGCATTGCTGCCTCGATGATGAACGGGTCGATGCCGATCGCCACGGCCGCGGCCGTGGCAGCGAGGAGATTCTGGACCTGAAAGAGCATCGTCCCGCCGAGAGTCGCCGGTACTGCGGCGACATCGACCACTTGCGCGAACTCGTGCCGATCGCCGACCACCACCTGGCCGTCCTGCAACCAGCAGCCGATCCCGCCCGCAGCCAACCGAGCCTGAAGGACGGGGTTGTCGTTGTGCAGCGCGTACGGCAAGACCAGGCAACTGGCCGACGACGCGACCTCGTTGACGTCGTAGTCGTCGGCGTTGATGATCAGCATCCCGTCCGGGCGCATCGACTCGACGACGATGTTCATCGCGCGTCGCTCCCGGCTGGCGTCCTCCGACAGCAGGCAGGCCTCGTTATTCCCGCAGAGCGTCGTGATAATGCCCAGCGGATAGGTGTCCTTCGGCAGACCGGCCGCGATGACCGTCTCGGCGATCATCTCCTGCACGACGACCCGCAGCTCGCCGTGGCGGGCAGCCAACAGGACGCGCGACCAGGGCCCGAGCTCGCCCTCCTGCAGCTCCCCTTCGACGTAGACGCCGGACGAAAGCCAGGCGGCGCTTGGCCAACCGGCTTGCTCAAAGATGCTGTTCAGCATCCAGGCGATCGTCGTCTTGCCCGAGGTCCCCGCGATCGAGATCACCGGGAGCGTCTCGGCCTGACCCCGGCCGGGGATCGGGCTGCGGAAGCCGGGAGGTCGCGTCGTGGTGTCGGTCACCAGGCTCTACTCCTGTACATCTTCAGTCGCGCTGGGCGAGGAGGCCGTGCGCGCGAAGGTCGGTGATGAGCGCGCGGACTGCGCGGCCCCGATGCGAAATCGCATTCTTCTCGTCGATCGTTAGCTCGGCCATCGTCCGGCCGTTAAACGACGGCGCGGCAAGATCGTGGATCTCGAAGAGTGGATCGTAGCCGAACCCGTTGGCGCCGCGCGGCGTGTCGATCACTACGCCGTGGACCGCGCCTTCGGCGACTCGCTCGTTGCCATCTCGGGAGACGAACGCGGCGGCGGACACGAACCTTGCGCTGCGCCGCGTGAGGTCGAGTTCCGCCAGCCGGCGAAGCAGCTCGCGGTTATTGGAGTCATCGTCGGCGTCCGGTCCCGAAAACCGCGCCGACAGCACCCCTGGCTCGCCGTCGAGCGCATCGACCATCAGGCCGGAGTCGTCGGCGATCGCCGCGTCGGCGTGTGGGGCAGCATGCCGTGCCTTGAGGAGCGCGTTCTCGGCGAAGGTTGTGCCAGTCTCCTTGGGCGAGTCGAGCCCGGCCTCGGCGAGGGTCAGCAACTCGACGTCGGCCGGCAGCAGGCCGCGAAGCTCGGCGATCTTGCCGGCGTTGTTCGTTGCGACGATCACTCGCACGCGCGCCTCGCTTCTCCATTCCGGACGGCGGCGGCGAGCGCGTCGCCGAACAGCGCGACGGCGTTGCGGGTCGTTGCCTCGGCCAGTGTGGCGACGTCCATCCCGCGCGCCTTCGCGAGAGTCCCGGCGGCGTGAACGATCAGCGCGGGTTCGTTGCGCTGGCCCCGGTGTCCCTGCGGCGCGAGGTACGGGGCGTCCGTTTCCAGGATCAGCCGGTCGAGCGGCGCCGACGCAACCGCGTCACGGACGGCGCCGGAAGCCTTGTAGGTCACCACGCCGCCGACACCGAGGTAGAAGCCGAGGTCGATGCAGCGCGCGGCGAAGGCTTGGTCACCCGAGAAGCAGTGCATCACCCCGCGGACCGGCCCCTCGCGCCCGAGCAGTTCGATGACCTCGTCCTCGGCGTCTCGCTGGTGGATCACCACCGGCAGGTCGAGCCGTTTCGCCAGGGCGATCTGCTCCACGAATGCCACACGCTGCCTGTCCGGATCGGCGTGATTGCGGTAGAAGTCCAGCCCGATCTCGCCGATTGCCACCACCCGTGGATCTTCTGCCTCGTGCTCGATCATAGCTGGCAGGTCGACCGACCAGTCGGTGGCGTGGTTCGGGTGCAGCCCGACGGTGCGGACGACCATCGGGTACGCGTCGGCGAGCGCTGCGGTCGACGTCCAGCGCTCGGGGCTGAACCCGATCGCCACGATCGCGCCAACTCCGGCGTCGAGGGCGCGGTCGATCACCACGCCCCGGTCGTCGTCGAAAGCCGGCAGGTCGACGTGAGCATGGGTGTCGACGATCGAGATCATTTCACCGTCACGCTCTTCGCCAGGTTGCGCGGCTTGTCCGGGTCGTACCCGCGGCGCAGCGCCAGCTCGTAGCCGAGCATCTGGGCCGGTGGCGCCATTACCAGGGGCGACGCGTCGCCGACATCGGCGATCGGCAGATGGATGTCGAACACCTCGTCATCCTCCGGCGAGATGCCGATGATAAGTCCGCCGCGCGCCTTCAGTTCCATTGCCCCCGAGATGATATCTGTCCGCGTCTCATCGAGCGGCGAGTAGACGATGCAAGGCGTGCCGGCCTCGATCAGCGCGATGACGCCGTGCTTGAGCTCGCCACCCGCGAACCCCTCCGCGTGTAGGTACGAGACCTCCTTGATCTTCAACGCCGCCTCGAGCGCGGTCGGGTAGGAGAGTCCGCGGCCGATGACGAATAGGTTGCGGCGGTCATTGATCCGCTCAGCTACGCCGTAGACGCGGTCGATGAAGCTGGGGGTCAGCGCCGCGCGGACGCCGTCTACCGCCCGCCAGATCAGGTCTCGTCCGACGTGCTCCGAACCGTTGAGGACGTGAGCCGTCAGCAGCAGCGTCGCGACCTTCGCCGTGTAGGCCTTGGTTGACAGAACGCATTGCTCGGGGCCGGCGTCCAGATGGACCGAGTAGTCTGCGATTCGGTCAAGCGTCGAGCCCTTGACATTCACCAGCGCGACGATCTTGGCCCCGCGCTCCCGGGCGGCCAGTACCGGCTCAATGACATCGACCGTCTCGCCCGACTGCGACAACGCCACGACGAGCGAGCGGTCGGTGAGGAAGTGCTCCTGATACTCAAACTCGCTGCCGACGACGAAGTTGACGTGCCGCCGGGCGATCCGCGAGAAGAGGTAGCTGCCGGTCAGCGCCGCGTACGACGCCGTGCCGCATCCGACGAGGAATGTGCCATAGGAGTTCTGGATCAATCGGGCGAGTTCTCGCACATCCTCGACCTTGTCGCGGGCAATTCGCTCCAGGACCGCCGGCTGCTCGTGCATCTCCTTCAGCATGAAGTGCGGGTACCCGCTCAAGTCAGCCGAGCCCTCTTCGATCGGGATGTCGCTCCACTCGAGTGGCCAATCGGCGCCGTCCCGGGCATCGCACGAGGTGATCCCATCGCGGGATAGCTGGATCAATTGGTAGTCCTCGAGGTACGAGACGCGATCCGTATGGCCGGCGAGCGCGAGCGTGTCGGACGCGATGTACGATCCGGAGGCGCTGCGCCCGATCACCAACGGTGAGACGTGCTTGACGGCGGTGAGCGTGTGCGTCCGGCGATCGAGGACGATGATCGCGTTAAGCCCACGGAGCTGCATGAATGCCCGGGCGACCGCATCCCGGACGGCCTCGGTGGCACTTCCCTCGCCCAACAGATCGCTGACCAGGTGAGCGACGACTTCGGTATCGGTTTCGCTGTGGAACTTGTAGCCACGCTCAATCAGCGACGAGCGAAGCGGACGGAAGTTCTCAATGATGCCGTTATGGATGACAGCGAGCCGGCCGCTCGCGTCCGAAATCGGGTGGGCGTTCGCCTCGCAGACGCCGCCGTGGGTTGCCCAGCGGGTATGACCAAAGCCGATGTCGGAGGCCGGCAGGTCAACGAGCGCCGAGCCGATCTTGCCGACATGCTTCTCGATTTCGATGTGGCCGTTGACGCCGACGGCGACGCCCCAGGAGTCATAGCCACGGTATTCGAGCCGCTTCAACGCCTGCAAGACCATGTCGCCGGTGTCCGCCTGAGCACCGACATAGCCGAATATTCCGCACATGCGCGCAACCCTCCAGCCCGCACACCAGCGCGGGCGAGCAACCTGTCGAATCGGTTGTCATGTGGAAGCGCGGCGAGCGGTCAAGAGACCGTTTGAATCTGCGATCTGCACGTGGGAGCCGATTGTTCGGTAGATTGCTCCACCGGTTTCCGGAATCCCTGCGAGCGTGCCACCCGGAAGGCCATCCGCCGAATGGTTCGATCGGGCCTTCTCCTCGTCACCTCACGCCTCCACGTGAGGCCAGGCGCTATTCAGCCGAAACGTTCATCCCCGCGCGCGTTCCATCGTCACTATACCCGCCCGCGGGAGCCCGGGCAAGACGCTGTCCATCACCGGTAGCGAACGTTCGGTATAATCACTAGACTGGCCGTTCGGGCGCGGCGGAGATGCATGAACGAGCAAAGCAGGCAAGAACCGATCCTCTGCCGGCTGGGAAACAGGCCCCACCGGACCTCTATCCACACCTACCACTTCGGCGCCATGACATCTAAACAGCGAGGGAGCGGCACGAAGGCGTGATCGAACGCTACACCCTGCCCGAGATGGGCGCGATCTGGAGCGAGCAGCACAAGATTGACCAGTGGCTCGCGGTCGAGAAAGCCGTCTGCGAGGCGTGGGCCGCCCGCGGGGTGATCCCGGCCGAAGCGATGTCGTCAATCCGCCAGGCGAGCTGCGATGTCAATCGGATGAAGGAGATCGAGCGCGAGACAGATCACGACGTGATCGCGTTCCTCCGCGCGACCGGCGAGACGGTCGGCGACGCGGCCCGCTTCATCCACCTCGGGCTGACCAGCTCCGATGTCATCGATACCGCGCTGGCGATGCAGACCGTCGACGCCATCGACCAGCTAGTCGTGCGGCTAGATGCCGCGATCGACGCGGTCGGCCGGCAGGCACTCGCGCACCGGTCGACGCTTATGATCGGTCGCACCCACGGCGTCCACGCCGAGCCGATAACGTTCGGCTTCAAGCTAGCCGTCTGGTACGACGAGCTGCGCCGCAACCGGGCCAGGCTGCTGTCGGCCCGCGAGACGATCCGGGTCGGCAAGATCTCTGGCGCGGTCGGCACTCATGCGAACGTTCCGCCGGATGTCG
>DAOKZM010000019.1:0-15561 GCA_035325665.1 Thermomicrobiales bacterium
AGTACCTGGACTGGGCCGTCGGCGCCTTCCGGCTGGCGTCTAGTGGCGTCCAGCCCGGTACGCAGATCCACACGCACATGTGCTACTCGGAGTTCAACGACATCATCGACGCCATCGCGGCGATGGACGCCGACGTGATCTCGATCGAGAACTCGCGCTCGAACGAGGAGCTGCTGATGGCGTTCACCGACAACAAGTACGAGCGCGAGATCGGCCCGGGCGTCTACGACGTCCACTCGCCGCAGATCCCGGAGACCGGCGAGATGGTCGATCGGCTGCGCAACGCGACCCGCGTCCTCGGCGCCGAGCACCTGTGGGTCAACCCGGACTGCGGCCTGAAGACGCGCGGCGACGCCGAGGTCTGGCCGAGCCTGACCAACATGGTCGCGGCGGCGAAGGAGCTGCGGAAGACGACGAGCTAGGCTCTAACCCATGACGTGCTGAACCACAGCGGCCCCGGCATGCTACGCCGGGGCCGTTGTCGTGTGACGAAAGGAGCCGGAGGCAATGAATGACGAGGAGCGACGCGAGGCCGGGGCGCAGATCGTCCGCCTGCTGATGATCGCGCGGGCTCGAGGACGAGGGGCAGTACAACGTCGCCCGGTTGTTCCGGGCGGCAGCGTTCGGCGAAGGCGATCGCCGGGGCGATGGCGGGAGCGCTGGCGACGGCAAGGGCCGGAGGCATCCTGACGCTGGAGGACACGCCGCTGGCCTTTACCTGCCGCTCCTGCGGCGAGGTCGTGCTGGGGGAGGCGCCCGACGTCTGCCCCCGCTGCCACGCCCGGTGGCTCACGTTCGAGCCGTCGCCGGTCGTCTGGTATGCCGCGACGATAACGCCGGACGAGATTCTGCGGGCGGTGGAGGAGAACCTGGCCGACGTCCAGACGATGACGGCCGGCGTCGGCGAGGCGCGGGCCGACGAGGGCGCCTGGCCGCTGCGGGCGATCCTCGAGCACCTGCTCGGCTCGGAGCGGCTGCTGGCCGGCCGGGCGATCCGGATGCTGGAAGAGAACGAACCGCGCTCGTCCCGGTCGATCCCAACGACATCAGCGCGAGCGACGAGCCGGCCGCGGCGCCGGCCGCGGCGCTGCTGGAGGACCTGGCCGAGGCGCGGCGGGCGACGGTCGCGCGGTTCGCAGAGCTCGCGCCGGAGGCCTGGCAGCGCGCCGGGACGCATCCGGAGTTCGGCCGCTTGACGGTAACGCAGCAGCTCGCCTACCTGGCGCGGCACGGCGTCTGGCCGCGCTGGAGGAACGCTGCCGGGAGGCGCGGATCGGGTAGGACGAACGGGCGGGGATCGTCCCGCCCGTTCGTGGGATCGCGTTATCGCGAGGATTCGCGGTGCTTCTCGTGGCCGGGGAAGTCGTCGTTGGCGTCGGGGCTGTCGGCGCCCGGCGCGAACTGGCCGAGTGCGCCAGCGCTGCTGCCGGCGGTCGAGCCAGTGTTGCCCTCGTAGCCGCTTCCGGGGGTCATCCCGGTCGCGGTGCCGAGGCTGGTCGCCACGCCCGCGCCGGACCCGGTGCTGCCGTCGAGGTACGGGTGATGGCCGGTGAAGGCGTGCTGGGCGCCGGTGTACTCAAACCCGCTCATGATGACGTTGTGCGCCAACTCGGCCTTGTCGCCGGCATCGACGCTGAGGAGGATGTGTCCCTCGGCGGCCTCCGGCTGGAAGCCGCGCACCTGGCCGAGCGACTCGACCTTCTCGTGGCCGCGCAGCCGGTCGACGAAGTCGCCGATCGCCTCGCGTGCCTGCTCGAAGAATCCCTCGTGGGAGAGGTCCTCGGTCTGGTCCTCGATCGCCTTGAGCGCCGCCTCGTCGGCGCTGGCGAGCCGGATCTGCTCGGCAGTGAAGCCGGCCGCATGCAGCCCTTGGATCGTCCGGACGACGTCCTCGGGGTTGGTGAAGTCCTGGACGATCACCCCTGGTTTGCTGGCTGATTCCTCGGCGCCCATCGCTGGCCCCCATCGTTGTCGCCTGACGGCGTGCTGACTGGAAACGCGCCCGGAATTATCCTGCGCGGCCAGCCGAAAGACAACGTAGGAGCAGCAAGTGCAACGCGTGGAGCGATCGCACTGTCCTATGGCTTGTGGGCGACGATATCGACTCCCTGAGTTCCAAACTCGGTGGCGCTCGACGCTTGCGGGGCGTCGGAGAATGTGTCGTAGCGCGTGACGGAGAAATCGACCCGGACGAACCCGGCGCCGCGGATGATGGCGGCCAGCGCTGCCTCCGGCAGTGCGCCAGCAATTCAACCGGTCCAGAGGCTGATGTCCTCGCGGGCCGACTTCGGTACCTCGTGGGTGACAACGATATCGGAGAATTGCATCCGGCCGCCTGGCCTAAGGACGCGCCACGCCTCAGCGAACACCGATTCCTTATCCGGAGCTAGGTTGATGACGCCGTTCGAGATGACGACGTCGATGCACGCGTCATCGACCGGCAGCGATTCGATGAATCCTTCGCGGAACTCGATGTTCTCGATCCCGAGCGCCGCGGCGTTACGACGCGCCTTGTCCAGCATGGCCGGGGTCATGTCGACGCCGATGACGCGGCCCGCCGGGCCGACCTGCCGCGCGGCGAGGATTGCGTCGAATCCGGCGCCGGCCCCAAGGTCCAGCCCGACCGCGCCCGGTCCAACCCCCCCGGCGGCAAAGGGGTTGCCCCCCCCGGCGAACCGCTCAACCGCCGCGTCGGGCAAATCCGCTACCACGCCGGCCGGGTAGCCGAGACGGCTCGCCAGGAGCCGGCCGACGTGGAAGTGGGATCCCTTCGCCGGGCAGGCGGCTACCTCCTCGTACTCTTCGCGAACCGCCTCTCGCAGGACCGTGATGTCGATCGCGATGCCCGTGGTCATGGGGGCGCCACCTTTCCGTTGGGCTGGGAAGAACGACTGAGAGACGACTGCCCGTTCATCGCTCGGTTCGGCGGCGGATGGGACGCGAACGTCCGTGGGTCGATGCCGAACCTGGGAGACAGTGGTCCGAGCTCGCGGTGGCCGGCTTGCCCGCACCGCTTGACCGAGCGATGCCGATACTTTAGTATTCAATTGAATACTCGTCAAGAGGTTGGCAGGGTGAGATGGGACATCGGGACTTCAAGGACGCGCTCTATGCCGAGTTCAGCCGGATCGGCCGGGCGCTCGCTAACCCGCACCGGCTCGAGTTCCTCGACCTGCTCGCGCAGCGCGAATGGAGCGTCGAGGAACTGGCGCAGGAGGCCCATCTCTCGGTCGCCAATACCTCCCAGCACCTGAAGGTGCTGCGCGCCGCCCAACTCGTCAGCTCCCGACGTGAGGGGCTCTTCGTCTACTACCGTCTGGCGGACGACCGGGTCTATCGGCTCTGGATGGCGATGCGCGAGGTCGGTGAGGCGCGGCTGGCCGAGATCGACCGGATCGTCGAGAGCTTTCTCGGCAACCGCGACGACCTCGCGCCGGTTGATGCCGGGGCGCTGCTCGACCTCCTGCGCGACGATGACGTCGTCGTCCTCGACGTCCGGCCACCGGCCGAGTATGCGGCCGGCCACCTGGCCGGTGCTCGGTCGATTCCGGTCGACGAGCTCGAAACCCGGCTCGGCGAGCTCGACCGCGACCGCGAGATTGTCGCCTACTGCCGCGGCCCGTACTGCGTCTTTGCCGACGAGGCCGTCGAGATTCTGTCGGCCCGTGGCTACCGTGCTCGCCGCTACGTCCACGGCTACCCCGAGTGGGAGTTGGCCGGGTTCCCTGTCGAACGAGAAAGAGGTATCGAGTGACTGCGATTGCCGAGATCTCCGCTGGCGACTTGCGAGACGCGCTGGACCATCATGAGCCCCTCACGATCCTCGACGTCCGCACGGCCGCCGACCGGGCCGAGTGGTCGATTCCGGGCAGCCTGCACGTCGATGCCTACGAGCGACTGAAGGCCGGTGACCGGAGCGCGCTCGATGGGTTCGACGTCCCGACCGATCGCCCGGTCGTCACCGTCTGCGGCGCGGGTGTCGTCAGCCTGGTGGCCGCGGACATGTTGCGCGAACGCGGCATCGATGCCATGTCGCTTCGCGGTGGCATGAAGGGATGGAGCCTTGCCTGGAATACAGCCCTGGTCGAGATGCTGGATAGCCCGGCCACGGTGATCCAGGTTCGCCGCACCGGAAAGGGCTGCCTGTCGTACATCGTCGGCTGCGACGGCGATGCCGTCGTCGTGGACCCCGCGCTCGATCCGGATGTGTACCTGCATCTTGCCGCGGAGCGTGGCTGGACGATCACGCGAGTCATCGACACGCATGTCCACGCCGATCATCTGTCGCGCTCGAGAGCGCTCGCCGATCGTGCCGGAGCAACCTACCTACTGCCGCGCCAGGAGCGGGTGCGCTTCGACTATGAGCCACTGGACGACGGAGACTCGTTCCAGATCGGTCGCTCGACGCTGCGGGCGATCGCAACGCCAGGCCACACGAACGAGAGCATGTCCTACCTCCTGGACGAGCGAGCGCTCATTACCGGTGACACGCTCTTCCTGACCAGCGTCGGCCGGCCCGATCTCGAAGCGACGGCGGACGAATCTCGCGCCCGAGCGGCCGCCCTGTATCACTCGCTGCGGCGGATCGAGCAGTTGCGCCAGAACACGATCGTGCTGCCGGGCCACGTCAGCGAGCCGATCCCGTTCGATGGGACACCGCTCTCCGCGACGCTCGCCGAGGTCCGGTCGCGGGTGGAGCTGCTTCGCGAGGACGAGGCGGGCTTTGTGGAGTCTTTCCTCGGCCGCATCCCGCCGACTCCGCCGAACCACCACGCGATCGTCCAGGCGAACGAGGCGGGCACGCTGCCGGCAGGCGACGTAACGCAACTGGAAGCGGGGGCGAATCGCTGTGCTGTCGTCTAGCAGCGAGGCGGCCGATCCGCCACTGCAACTGGGCCTGCGCGCCAACTGGCGGCAGTTCTGGCTGCTCGTGTTGGTCAACGCGTTCGTCGGCGCGATGGTCGGGCTCGAGCGCACGGTCGTGCCGCTGCTGGCCCAGGACGAGTTCGGGCTGGCCGCCGCGAGCGCGGCGACCTCCTTCATCGTGTCGTTCGGCATCGTCAAGGCGTTGGCCAACCTGCTGGCCGGCCGCTTCTCCGACCGCGTCGGGCGCAAGCACCTGCTGGTCATCGGCTGGTTGTTCGCGCTGCCGGTCCCACTGATCATCATCGTCGCGCCGAGCTGGTGGTGGATCGTCTTCGCCAACGTCCTGCTCGGCATCAACCAGGGTTTCACCTGGTCCACAACCGTCATCATGAAGATCGACCTCGTCGGTCCGGCGCGTCGTGGCCTGGCGATGGGGCTGAACGAGTTCGCCGGATACGGCGCGGTCGCCGGATCGGCCTTGCTGACCGGTTGGCTGGCCGAGGCGTACGGTCTGCGGCCGGAGCCGTTCCTGATCGGCTTCGGATTCGCGCTGGCAGGGTTGCTGCTCTCGGTCTTCGCCGTCCGGGAGACGAAGGGCCACGCGCTCCACGAGGCGCGGCTACACGGATCCAATAATCCAGACGGACAACCGTCGTTCTGGTCGGTCTTCACGCTGACCTCATGGCGTAATCGCAACCTCTTCGCGTCCTCGCAGGCCGGGATGGTGAACAACCTCAACGATGGGCTGGCCTGGGGGTTGCTGCCGGTGTATTTCGCCGCTGGGGGGCTGAGCGTCGGCAGGATCGGGGTGTTGGCCGCCATCTATCCGGCAGTCTGGGGCGTATCACAACTCGTCACCGGCATGGCGAGTGACCGGTTGGGGCGCAAGTGGCTGATCGCCAGTGGGATGTGGCTGCAGGCCGTGGCGGTCGCGGGGTTTGTCGTGTTCGATGGTTTCACCAGTTGGGCGGGGGCGGCGGTACTGCTCGGACTTGGGACGGCGATGGTGTATCCGACGCTACTCGCGGCGATTGCCGACAACACGGAGCCCGAATGGCGCGCGTCGTCGGTTGGCGTTTACCGGCTCTGGCGCGACAGCGGCTACGCGGCCGGCGCGTTGCTGGCCGGCATCGTCGCGGATGCGCTAGGCATTCACTGGGCCATCTGGGGTGTCGCGGCGCTGACGGTCGCCTCCGGCTTCGTCGTTGTCACGACGATGCAGGAGCGGATGCGGAACCCGCGCGGACGACACGACGTGACCGTTGCAGGCGAGCCGGCGATCGCGCGCGATTAGGCGCGGTCGTCCTCGTCCACGTCTTCGTTCTCGTCGTCGTCATCCTCGTCGTCGAGCCGCTCGTAGCCCTCGCCGGGCTCCTCGCCGATCAGCGTGTCGATCGCCGGGGTGAGGCCGGCGGTCGTGCCGATGCTGGCGTCGAGGATCGGGTTGCCGGTCGAGTCGTGGTCGGCCAGGTTGATCTCGGTGATCAGCACGTCGTCGGCGAGTGTGCCGAACATCACGTCGCGGGCCTCGTCCTTGCGCTCGCCGGCCGCGACGACGACGAGGATCGCGCCGTCATCGATCAGGTCGGCGTAGACGAGCCGCTCGTCGGCGCTGGCGCCCAGCTCGTCCACGCTGCGGAGGGCGATCCGGGCATCGACCTCATCGGCGATGATGCGGGCCGCGATATCATCGTTGGTGACGATGCCGATCTGCGATGTCGCGAACCCGGCCTCCAGCAGCGCCTCGATCGCGGTGGCGGCGTCCTGTGGTGTCGAGAACCCCTCGACGACGGTCGGGCTGATCCCGGTGGTCCGCTCAGCTTCCATGCCGGTTCCTTTCCATCCCCCTCCCGCGTCGTCGCGGGCGTGTAGCCTCTGGGCTGGCGCATCCGCCGTGCCAGTCGCTCAGCGTGTCGTCTCGCCGATCGAGGCGACGTCGATCAGAATGCCGCGGTCGGGCGTGATGTGCAGGACCCCCTCGACGCTCACCGGCCGTCCGATGAGCTGGTCGAGCCTTGTCTGGGCGACGCCGCGGACGCCGACGCGGTGGCGGCGCGCGTCTTCGACCGCGTAGTGCTGCTGCGGAGTGCCGGCCAGGAACACGCGCAGCGTCCCCTGGACCGCCACCCGCTTGCCATCGTGCGCCTCGGGGCGCAGCCAGAGCTCGCGGATCGTGACCTGCTCCTCGGACTGACCCCAGCCCCAGGCGGCTAGCGCCAGCCCGGCGACGAGGATGAGCAGGAAACCGGCGACGACGATCCGGCGGCCGGGGTCGCCCGTCGCCGGTGGTCGGGGGGCGATCATCCAGGATCGCCGTCGCGCCACTCGTCCTGGAGCAGCGAGTACAGCTTCATATCGCGGAATCTCCCCTTGGCGTAGACCTGCTGGCGCAGGGTACCCTCGAAGGTCATGCCCAGCTTCCGCATGACGCGCTCGGAGGCGGCGTTTTCGACCTCACAGCGTGCCTCGACGCGGTTCAGCTCCAGGTCGTCGAAGGCGTAGCGCAGGATGGCGCGGCTGGCCTCGGTGGTCAGGCCGTGTCGCCAGAGAGGTCGGGCGATCCAGTAGCCGATCTCGCCACGCAGATGCGGCCAGATGACGGTCAGCCCGATCGCGCCGACGACCTCGCCGGTCTCGCGGAGCTGCATCGCCCACGGCCCGCCGACTGCCTCGTCATAGCGCGCCAGCGCCCAGCCGAGAAAGCGGCGCGTATCGTCGAGCGACTGGTGCGGCTCCCATGACGTCAGGCGGGCCACCTCCGGATCGCGGCAGTATCGGAAGACATCGGCTTCGTCGGCCGGGCCGAACCGGCGTAGCAGCAGCCGCTCGGTATCGAGCGATGGCGTATCGAGTGGTCGTGGCTCGCGCATGGTGGCGCCTCCATCGCCTGCGGCCGGATTGTGCCACGCGTCGGGGTCGCGCGGATTGTCACGATCCTGGAACGCGCATTCGCCAGCGCGTTACGTGCTTGACACGGCATCCGGGATATCGTCGGAGACAGACGTCGATCTGGCGATAAGGGCGACGATTATGAGTGACTCTCGGAACTGGACCAACGATAGCGACGACCTGCTGGCGAAGCTCGCCGGCTCGTGGCAGGGCGCGCGGACAAAGAGCATCGTCGTCGCGCGCTACCCGGATCATCACAGCGTCCTCCGGTTGGTCGCCGATGGCTATCTCAGCTGGGACGAGCCGCCGCGGCCGCTGCGGCGGCTTCGGGTGACGCCGGCCGGACTGATCCACGCCCGAGCCGCCGCCCACGCCTACCCGGCCGGCCGGGACTGAGCCGCCGCCCGCCGCGCGATGCGCCGCTCGATGGCGGCGTTGGCGCGGGCGACTCCCTCGCCGGCCAACCGCAGCGCGTCCGGCAGCCAGCGCCGCGGCTGCTCGTCCATGAGCGCCAGCACGCCGACGACCTGGCGTCCAGTCCCCACCAACGGCAGCCCCAACCAGGCCCTGATGCCGCGGTCCACCATCGCCATCGGCGTCGAGACCGGCGGCGCCGTCTCGGCGTCGTCGATGACCAGTGGCCGCCGCGAGGCGACGACGAACTGGCTGCGCGAGCGGGCGAGCGGCGCCTCGCGCAGCGCCCGCCACGGCTCGGGCAGGCCGGCGCTGCTGGCGAACACTTGCCGGTAGGCATCGACGACGATGACGGCGCAGATCGGCGCCACCCCGCCAGTCGTCAATCGTTCGACGATGTCGTCGAGAGCCGGGTCGTGGATGCGGCCGAGCAGGCCGGTGGACGCGACGACCTCCAGGCGCGCCGGGTCGGCGATCGCGCTGTAGTCGGGACTGGATGGTGGCGGTTGGAGCGGGCGTTCGAGGTCCATACGATCAAGTCTGCGGCCACGCGCGTTACAGCACGGTCGCAGCGCGGCCGATCGGCGTGTCAAAGTCGTGACAAAAGGGCCAGGGCCGCGAGCCTGGTGGGCGAGCAACTCCTTCGAATCTCCGTCGCGGGAGAGCGGCGCTTAGCCGGTCGAATCTGGTCGCACGTCGGGGGAGCAACAGCGGCCAGATTCGACGATCGTCCCCACCCCCCGGTTGCCGGCTCGGTCGTTGATCTGGACCGCGGACTGCTGAAAGTTAGCTGACGCTAATTCTGATGCAACCATGGCGTAATCGCGGTGATTCGCCCCCGCAGTGGTGGGGAACGCGCTCAAGCGTGTTCCGGGCTGAATGGCCGGAGTACCCGAACGTGATATTGAACGCTGGTCCACGACTGATGGTTCAATGTCATTAGGCTTGGGTCTTCCGGTCGTCGTTGCGCTGCTGCTGGCGAATGCCGTCTTCGTGGCGGCCGAGTTCGCTTTGGTCACGGTGCGCCGGACGCGTATCCACCAGCTTGCGGACGAGGGTAGCCGGCCGGCGCGCCGGGTGACGAGGGCGCTCGGCAACCTTGACTACTCCATCGCCGCCGCTCAACTTGGTATCACCATGGCCAGCATCCTTCTTGGCTTCGTCGGTGAGCCGGTGTTGGCGTCAGTCATCGAGCCACCGGTCGAACGGATCGTCGGCTCGTTCGCTCCGGCGTTGTCCCACACCCTCGCGATAGCGGTGGCGTTCCTCTTCGTCACCGGGCTGCATATCGTCGTTGGCGAGTTCGTCCCAAAGACGGTCGCGCTGGAGCAGCCGGAACGGACGGCCATGGCGATCTCGTTGCCGTTTGGCGCCTTCGTCCGTATCTTCAGCCCTGTCATCTGGCTGCTCAACGCCACGGCGTTCTGGCTTCTCCGCCTGTTGGGAATGGATCTGCGCCCGCCTGGTGACGAGGTGCTGACCGCCGAGGACCTCGCTCACACGTTCGAATCGAGCGCGTCCGCGGGACTCATCTCCCGGCGGGAGATGACCCTCACGCGGCACGTCCTCCGTATGGCTGACATCGAGTGCCGGGAGCTGATGGCGTCGCGCAGCTCATCGAGGGGCCGGACGAGATTCACGCCGATTCGGCGGCCGATTTCCGGGTCGAGGGGCAGGCCAGCCTCGCGTTGCTGGAGGCGGAGCTGGATATCGATCTGCGTAGCGACGAACGCGACGTCGAGTCGATCGCCGGGTTGGTGATGGACGAGCTTGGCGCGATCCCCGAGGTAGGCGCGATGGTGCAAAGAGATGGATGGCGCATCGAGGTGAGCCGGATGACGGGGAATCGCATCCTGGAGGTGCGCATCGTCCTGACCCAGAATGAGCACACCGACCCACCGGACGCTAGCGCGTCAGCCTCCTGACCAATGCGCAATCGCGTTCCGGACCCACAATCGTCGAAGTCGCTCATCCGAACCATCTGCCTGGTCCTGATTCACGACAGACTGGCGGGAACTGGCCGGCTGGCTCATGCGACAAACAGCATGGTCCCAGCACGACCAGGCGATGTGCGGGCATCGTGACAAGCCGTCATCTGGCCGGCGGCTCGCCGTTCGGCGCCAGACCGCCCCTCCTGCGCTCGTGCTGGACGGCCGGAGGGGCGGTGGGCCTGGCGCGTTGTTACTTGACGGCGTAGGAGCCGGAGTCGATGACCGTGCCGGTCTCGGTCACGAACGCCCACTCGTAGCGATCGGGGTAGAGCGACAGCTTCAGCACGCCGTGGTTGGTCTCACTGGTGAACTCCCAGTTGTTCGTCGCCTTATTGGCGTCGGCGTCCTGCAGGTTGCGGCCACCGGTGCCGACGACGAAGTGGCGGATGCCGTTCGGGTCGACCTTGTCGTCTGGCGTCTGGGGCGCGAAGCGCTGGTAGCTGTGGTCGTGGCCGGCGAGCGAGATCTCGGCGCCGTTAGCATAGAAGAGCGTCATCAGGTCGCGCAGGCTGGCGTCGCAGCAGTTGTTGTACTTGCCGGTAGACCAGTACGGGTGGTGGGCGTAGACGAGGAAGTGCTTGCCGGCGTTCGCCTCCATGACCCTCTTGAAGTAGCTGTACTGCGGCGAGCCGACGCCGCAGCCTCCGGCCGCCGAGCAGGTCGAGTTGACCGCCAGCGCAATCCAGCCGTTGCCCAGGTCGAAGCTGTAGTAGCCCTTCGTCCGGTCTCCAGCGGCGGCGCCGAAGTAGTCATAGTAGCCGGCCGCGCCGCTGGAGATGTACTCGTGGTTGCCCGGGATCGGGTGCGTAATGGCCTTCATCTGGCCCCAGGTCGGGTCGTAGCTCTTCAGGTAATTGGCCAGGTTGCCGTCCTCGTACTGGTTGTCGCCGAGGACGAGCACGTCGTCGGGGTTGAGGCTCTTCGCCACTTGTGCCGTGTACTTGTGGCGGCAGCTCGAGCTGGAGCCGTTGTTGTTGTTCCACGAGCTGTTGGCTGGGTCGCAGGCGATATCGCCGGCCGCGACGACGACCACCGGGTCGCCGCTGGATGGCGGGAGCGTCGGCGTCGGCGACGGTGTCGCGATCGGGGTTAGCGCGGGTCCGCCGCTGCCGGTCTGGACCACGAGGGCCGGCGGAACGACGGACGACTCGCGGCTGACGAAAGCAGTGGCGGTCGGGCTGGATGACGTCATCGCCAGGGTGACGAGGCCGTTGCCCTTGATCAGCGAGGTGACGTCGACCTCGACCCACGTCCCGGCCGCGATGGCGCCGGTCTGTCTAACCGTCGCGCCGATCGCCGGGGCGTTCCTCCAGGTAATCGTGCCCTCCTGCCAGCTGGTATTGGCCACGCCGGCTACGGCGAAGCCGATCGAGTTGGCCGAGGAGGCGTAGATCCGCAGCGTCGCCTTGCTCGGCGTGCCGAAGAGGCCCTGGACGTCGAACTTCAGATAGCTGTTGATGATCGGCGAGCCGTCGGTCCGCAGCGAGGATGTCCCGAAGTTGCGATCCGGCTCGGCGGCGCGGACGTGGGCGTCGGCGACCGGCGCGAGTGAGATCGCCCCGCCGGGGGCCGGCGTCGCGGTCGAGGGCGGCGTCGTCGTCGGCGTGTTCACCGGCGTGTTCGTCGGCGTCGGCGCCGGTGGCGTTGCTGTCGGCAATGGCGTCGGGGTCGGCGGCGTGCCGCCGGCCGGTGGCACGGCGTGGAGCGCGTCGAGGTAGGCGCCGTAGCCCGAGGGGGTCTGCCACTCGGTGGCCGACTCGACGATCGTACCCTCGCCCCACTCGTTGAACGACGTGATCAGCTGCCACGCGTCGCCGGAGGCGACCATGTCGCGGACGTTCTGCTGCCAGCGTCCGAGGTCGCGGCCCAGCCGCGGCTGGGAGTCCAACGCGTGCCAGAAGCCCGGGCTGATGTTGTAGGAGTAGCCCGCCTGGCGATCGACCGCGTTGGCCGGGGCATACTGATGCCAGGAGTCCGGCTGGTTTGCGCAATCGCGGTAGCCGGGGAAGACCTTCAGGACGAGGTAGGCACCCAACTCGCGGGCGACCGGCGCCCAGCGGTCCGCTACTTCGCAGTCGAGATCGTCGGCGTTATAGACAAAGACGACGAAGCGGCCGTCGATCCGCAGGTAGTCGGGGTCGTTCGCGCGCTGGTCGCGGATGTAGGTCAGGTCGGACCGGATATCGGCGGTGGTCAGGTCCTTCTGACCCTCCTGCTCGTGGTAGATGGCCCACTTGAATCCGGTTCCGTCGCTGGCCTTGAGCATCTGGCCGAGGTCGGCGTCGGTGTGGTGCCCCTGTCCCCACCACGAGGCGATGCCGGCCTGGATGTGGCCGTACTGCATCGCCGCGATGTGCGCGCGAGTGGTCGCAGTGGCGGCGGTATCGTAGTAGCCGAGGGTTGGATGGTAGTGGGTGAAGGGCGATAGCCCCGACTGGCTCCACGCCTCGGGGAACCACGGGTAGTAGAACGCCGCCCGGATCGGGAAGGTGAGCTCGGTGCCCGGCGTCGATGTCGTCGTCGGCGATGGCGTGCTGGTCGCGGTCGCGGTCGCCGTCGGTGGCAGGGGCGTGCTCGTGGCGGTCGCGGTCGGCGTCGTGGCCGACTCGATCACCAGCTGTGGCGGATTGCTGGTCTCGCGCGAGGCGTAGTCGACGCCGTTGGCGTTGTTGCTGCTGATGACGAAGCTGACAAGGCCGTTGCCGGTCACGGCCGGGGTCACATCGAACTGGCCCCACTCCCCGACGGTGGCCTCCCCCACGCTCGAAAGTGCCGCGCCGGTCGGGGCGGGCCGGGTGTTGAAGGTGATCGTCGACTCCGACCAGTCGGCGCCGGTCGGCGCGATCGAGCCGCCGGTCGAGCTGGCGTCGGTAACGTCCAGCCGGACGATAGCCCGGCTCACCGCGCCGGAGATCCCGCGGACGTCGAACGTCAGGTAGGCGTGCTTCTCGACGCTCGCGTCGACTTCGAGGGTCGTTCGGCTGCCGAAGTTCTTGTCCGGTTGCGACGCCGAGACGCTCGCGTCGGCGACCGCGACGAGGGTGCTCGTCTGCGCGCCGGTAGACTGGACGGCGAACACCATCGCGCCGCTCAGCATCAGGAGCGCGAGCAGCACGCGCAGGCCGGGGTTCTGCAGGTCCGTAATGTCGTGAATCGTAGTGGTGCTGAGGGACCGGCGCACTAGCCGATCTTGGGGAGGGACGCCGCCCCAGCGGGCTAGCCCATCAGGACAGCCCGCCGGGAGCGCGACGATGGGCGGTCAGACGAGGTGGCGGGCGCCGCGGTGCTTCAGCTCGTCGACGAGCTTCCTGACCTCCTGTGTCCGGCCGCGATGGCAGACGAGCAGCGCGTCGCTCGTGTCGACAATGACGACGTCGTCCAGCCCGAGCAGTGCGATCAGCCGGCCGTTGCCCATGACGACGCTGCCGCGCGAGTCGCGCACCAGTGCCTCGGTGTTGACGACGACGTTCTCCGTCGTCCCGCCGCCAAGGATCGAGCCTAGCCCGTGCCAGTCGCCGAGGTCGGTCCAGCCGAACGACGCCGGGACGACGGCGACGCGGTCCGACCGTTCGAGGATGCCCTCGTCGATCGAGACATCAGCGACCTCCGGCCATAGCTCGGCGAAGGCGCGCTCGCGCACGGGGGTATCCCAGACCGCGGCCAGCGCCTCGAGCACCTCGGCCAGCTCCGGCAGGTAGCGGCGCATCTCGGCCATCAGCGTCTCGGCCCGCCAGACGAACATGCTGGCGTTCCAGAGGTACTCGCCGGAAGCGACATAGGATTCCGCGGTCGCCGCGTCGGGCTTCTCCTTGAACTGCTCCACCTGATAGACGGCGGTCTCGCCCGCGTCATCGATCGGCCGTCCGCGGCGGATGTAACCATAGCCGGTCTCGGGATAGCTCGGCTGGATGCCGATCGTCACCAGATGGCCGCGTTCGGCCGTGTCGATCGCGGCGCGGACGGCCGCATCGAACAGGTCCTGCTGGAGGACGACGTGGTCGGCGGCGAACGACCCGACGATCGCATCGGGGTCGCGCCGTCCGGCGATCGCGGTCGCCAGGCCGATGGCCGGCCCGCTGCCACGCGCCATTGGCTCGACGATCATCTGATCGTCGGACAGCTCGGGGAGCTGGCGACGGACCTCCGGCGCGTGGGCAGCGCCGGTGACGACCAATAGCCGCTCGGCGCCCCAAACGGGCCGTAGCCGCGCGACCGTCTCCTGGATCATCGTCCGCGGGCCGGGCAGGGGCAGGAGGAACTTGGGCTTGCTGGACCGGCTCAGCGGCCAGAGCCGGGTGCCGCTACCGCCGGCCGGGATGACGGCATATAACGAGCGGGTCATGCAGCACTCCTGTCGTGGCGGGCGCGCCGCGAGCGGACGCTCCAGCGCGCGGGCGTTGTTCCTCCTCAGTCTAGACGCAATTCGTGATCGTGCGATGCGCCGTTTGGCTCAGATGTGGATAGGCTGTAAGGACTAGCCCGGCGCGGTTGCGCGAATCTCCGCATGGCGTGATTCGCGCCGCCTGCGTGTCGCGGGGTCTGGCGTCGAACGCTCTGCCGGCTTTGCCGGCCTACCCGACGTGGATCGCCGGGCGACGCTCGGGATTCGGCTCGACCTTTCGCAGAATCTCGTGGGGCAGCGGGGCGATGTCCCCTTCGCCGAAGAGAATGAAGCGCGCCAGGTACTTGAGCGGATTTCCCTCCCGCCAGCCGAAGTAGACGTGGGGGATGACGCCGAGACGGTCACGCGCATAGAGCGCGAACGCGGCGATCGCGTTCGGCACGGCCGAAGCGTGTGCGTGCAGCACGCGATAGTCCCCGATACGCTCCCCCTTCACCTCCAGGATCGGGGCGAACTCGGACGCATCGGAGATGCTGACCTCGAAGAAGAGGATGGGGCTGCCGGCAGGGATGTGGTGGTCCGCGCGCTGCTCGCGCAGCTTGACGAGATATTCGCGGACGTTGCGCTCGTCGGGGTGGTTGGCGATGATCCGCAACTGCCCGGATCGAGCCGCCTCAGCCAGCAGCAGCTCGGCAGCCTCGTCGAGCACGATCTCGCTGGCGCGCAACTCGGTCGCGCGGAACACCCGCGACACGAGCGAGCTGACGACGATCGCGACGATGAAGAAGGAGGCGATCCGGATACCGTCCGGCCGCTCGACGATGTTCACGCCGGTTGTATAGATGAACACCGCGGTGATGAGCGTGAACGCGACGAACGCAGCGCGCCGTCCGTCGCGCCGCGTCGCGAGCGTGACGGCGATCGCCGCCGACGACATGAGCACGAGGACACCCGTCGCGTAGGCGCCGCCCTGGGCGACGACGTCCGCCCGGAACCAGAGGGTCACGGCGACCGCGATCAGCATGAAGACGAGGACCAACGGGCGACTCGATCGGGCCC
>DAOKZM010000020.1:0-323 GCA_035325665.1 Thermomicrobiales bacterium
GCCCGATGAACCAGAAGTAGCCGTCCGCGTCGCGGCGCGCGAGGTCGCCGGTCAGGTACCAGCCGGGGGCGAAACAGCCGGCGTAGCGTTCCGGCTCGTTGAGGTAGGCGCGGAACATCGATGGCCAGCCCGGCCGCAGCGCCAGCTCGCCGGTCACGTCCGGCTCGGTGATCTCGACGACCGTGCCGTCGTCCCGCCGCTCGACGATCCCGGCGACGACGCCCGGCAGCGGCTTGCCCATCGAGCCGGGCCGGATGTCCATCGCCTCGTAGTTCGAGATCATGATCCCGCCGGTCTCGGTCTGCCACCAGTTGTCGTGGATC
>DAOKZM010000020.1:333-12489 GCA_035325665.1 Thermomicrobiales bacterium
GGCCAAACGCCTCGGCGCCCCAGACCACCGCCTCCGGGTTGAGCGGCTCGCCGACGCTGGCGATGAAGCGCAGGGCGGTCAGGTCGCACTCGCTCGCCAGGTCCGCGCCGGCCTTCATCAGCATCCGGACCGCGGTCGGCGCGGTGTACCAGACGGTGACACGCTCGTCCTGCAGCGTCTGGTACCAGCGGCGGGCGTCGAACTCGGCCTCGTCGACCACCATCGTGATCCCGTGGGTCAGGGGGGCGACGATCCCGTAGGAGGCGCCGGTGACCCAACCGGGGTCGGCGGTGCACCAGAAGACGTCTTCCGGGTGGAAGTCGAGAGCGTAGCGGCCGGTCATCTCGTGCATCAGGATCGCGCCGTGGACGTGGGTTGCGCCCTTCGGCATGCCGGTCGTGCCGCTGGTGAAGTGGAGGAGGGCGACGTCATCCTCTCCGGTCGGACCGATCCGGTATTCATCCCGCTGCCGGTCGATCAGCGCGTCGAACGATTCTGTGCCGGGGGGCGGGTCGTCACCGGCGATAAGGACATGGGCGAGGTCCGGCAGGCTGTCGCGGATCGGCTCGACCTTGGCGCGGTAGAGGGCGGCGGTCGTCACCAGGACCCGCCCGGCGCCGCGCGAGAGTCGTTGGCGGACTGGCTCCGGGCCGAACGCGGAGAAGAGCGGGCAGTAGACCGAGCGGTGCTTGAAGGCGCCGAGGGCGGTGATGTAGAGCGCCGGGACGCGACCGAGGAGGGTGAAGACGGCCGCGCCGTCCGGCACTCCGAGGGCGTCGAGAACGTTGGCGAAACGGTTGCTTCGGCGCTCCAGGTCGGCGAACGTGATGTCGAGGCGTTCCCCACGCTTTCCGCGCCAGCGGATGGCGACGTGATCGGACAGCGCGCCGGCAGCATGACGGGTGACCGCCTCGTGAGCGATGTTCAGCCCGCCGCCCGGTAGCCCGTCGAGCCGGCCGCGGACCTCGGACCAACTGAAGGAGCGGTAAAGCGCGTCGTAGCTGGTCATGTTCGGCGGGACCCGGTGCTGATCCGGCTTGTGGATGACCGGCCAGGCGACTGACGTTGCCGTGCGCTGCGTCTGCACGTTCATCCTCCTGTCTGGCCCCGGGATCGGTGGAGAATTGACGGAACGGACAGACCGACCGGCGGCGCCTCCCGGCGCAGCGCTGCCGCTGGTGGGGAAGGCCGGGAGGGATCGTCGAGGCCGATTGCTGGTCCGACCCGTCGTGGGCGAGCGATTGTGTCCGTCGCAGCCATAGTGTCCTGCCCAACGCGCGATCATCGACGCCGCCGGTGGTCACCTTCGACTATAGGCGCCGAGCGTCGCAGGACGGTGACGATCCGAGGCGCAACGTAACAATGCCGTATCAGTCGGGCGCTACCCCGCGGGCGGGGACGCCTGCAGATGGGTCATCTCGCCGTAGAGCTCGACCAGCCGGTCGAATTCCGCCTGATCGTGGAACCGGCACTGGCCGGCGCCGAACGCCTTGGCAACCTCGATGCAGAACCGCGCGGCCTGCTCGATGTCGGTCAGGTGCGTCGCGCCGGTGCCGGAGCCGGGCACCGGAACCTCGCTCGTGATTGCGATGCCGACGACCGGCGCCGCGGTCGCGGTGGCCGGCTGGAGGATGCTGTTGAGGTGGAATACCTCGTTGCCGTAGGGGGTGATGTCTTGCGTCGTCAGGGCGAAGACGGCCGGCAGCCGGCCGGTGGTCCACTGCATGATGTCGAGCAGATCCTCGCTGACGCGGAGAATATAGCCCTGCCTGACCGTCGGCGAGATGGCGAAGCCGCGGGTGTTGATGATCCGGTTGCCCTTGGTGGTGTCGATCGAGAGGATCGCCTCCATCCGCTCGTCCACCTCGTGCTGGTTCATCTGGTCCATCCCGACCGGCGAGGCCATGAACGGGACGGGATCGTGGGGCCGGACGGGCGCGGTCGGGCAGACGTGGGTGGCGACGATCACGTCGCCGGGGAGTGTGTCGCCGTTGCGGCGCATCAGCCCCAGCTTCATCGCCGCGGCGATCGCGGCGAGGGCGCCGTCGCCGTCGGAGACGAAGCCGATGCGCTCCGGCCGGGCGCCGAGCCCGCCGAGCCGGCCGATGATCCCGAGGGTCGGTGCGTCACCACCGCTGGAGCGGCCCCGCGTGCCCGGCGCCAGTGCCTTGACGAACTCAGTGTGGCCGCACTCACCCTCGACCCGCTCGACCGCGACGTCGTCCACGCCGCAGTCGCGGATCAGCGTCGCGACCCGCTCGCCGTCCACTGAAGCGCTATCCAGCACCTCGAAGGCATCGATCACCTGCCGGAAGACCACGCTCGTCCCCTCCCCGTCAGATCGGCGTTCCTGATGGCATTATCGCCCGGAACGACGCGCTGGCGGGCTGGCCCCTGGCGGAGGCGCCGGATGCTACCAGAGCGGGATCGACTCGCGGCAACCGGGCTCGTCGTGGCGCTCGACGACCGGCGGGTGTTCGCCGGCCAGTGCTGCCCGTGCCAGAATGACCGCCCGCAGGCGCTCCCGGGCGTGCGCCGCCATCTCGTCTGCCTGTGCCTGCAGGCGATCGGCCATGGCCTGCTCGGCCAGAGCGAGGCGCTCCTCCTCGTCGAGCTCATCTTCCAGCGATACTGTGACCCGCGACAAGACCACCATCGGCTGCTCCTCTCGCAACGACGACCAGACGATACGCTCGGCCCCGTATCGGCAGCGTGACAGACCGGCCGGCGGGCGTGCCAGTCGCGTGACAGTGCCGGTTACCATGACCATCGATCGGGACATGGATGAGAAAGGGGAGGACCTGCAATGCCGCTGGAGCGACCGGTCTGGCCGGGGGGCGCGCGCTGCGCCGTGACGTTGACGTTCGACAATTTCGGCGAGTCGTTCGACCTGCTGCGCTACGGCCATGCCGGCGGCGCAAACGCCGACGGGGTCTATGCACCACGGCGCGGGATAGAGCGCGTCCTCGACCTGCTGGCGCGGCGCGGTGTGCCGGGGACGTTCTTCGTCGAGGGCTGGAACGCGCGCAAGTACGCCGCGCTGGCCCGCGAGGTCGTCGCTGCCGGCCACGAGGTCGCCGGCCACGGCTGGATGCATGAGGCCTGGAGCGAGCCACCCGAAGACCGCGAGCGCGACCTGATCGCCCGCGCGACCGAGGCGATCGCCGAGGCTACCGGCGAGCGTCCGCGCGGCTGGCGAGCGCCGTCCGGGTTGACCACGCCAGAAACCCTTCGGCTGCTGGGCGAGGCCGGCTACGTCTACGACAGCTCGATGGGCGATGACGACGTGCCGTACTTCGTACAGCGAGGCGCCGGGTCGGTCGAGGAGATCGCCGAGCTGCCGTGGAGCTGGACGTTGGACGACGCCGTCTACTTCGCCCACCCTGGCGCGCCCCGCGACCCGCGATCGGTCATCGATCAGTGGATCGCCGAGTTCGATGCGGCCTACCGGCTGACCGGCTCCTTCATGCTCGTCTGCCACCCGCGCTACATCGGCCGGCCGGCGCGGATCGGCGAGCTGGAGCGGCTGATCGACCACATCCAGCAGCACGACGGCGTCTGGTTCGCCCGCTGCGACGAGGTGGCGTCGGCCATCGGCGGGCAGCCATGGGTGCCGCGCTACCCGGCTCCGGAGGTTAAGGAGGGCTGACTTCGGTGTACGAGTCCTTGTTCGTTCCGAGCACGCCACTGGCCAGCCAGGTCGTCATAGAAGCGTAAACTGTAGCCGCAACGTTTACGCGTGCCGTGATTGGCGCTAATCCATGACCGTTCTCGCCATCCATCAATCACTTGACGCCGCTATCATCGTCGCGGATACACGGTTGTCGACTATAGACCAGAGCTCTGGAACTGCAACGGCTACTCGAGATGTGTGCCAGAAGCTCTTCGCCGAGACTAGTGATGCGGTGCTGACCTTCTCGGGCGACTTGTGCTTTGGTCGCGATATCGTGAACTGGTATCGAAATCGGCTCCGTAGAGAACCTGACGATCTGGACTGGCTGCATGATGATGATGAAGTCGGTTGGCTTGCACACCGGGCGGTACAACTTCACTCCAGGCGTGAGAATCATTACGGATGTGTGAAGAGCGGAGCGACGGTATGTATCACTTGGATTAACGGCGAGCGATTCCTTAGTCGACAACATCAAAATGTGCTATCAGCCAATCCTCATCCTATACCGCAGACTATTCGAATTGAAGCTCGCGGCATTGGAGACACCGGTGCTACACCACGCGTTCGCGTGATTCGGCAAGAACTGAGATTCGTAATCGCAGGGTCGGGAGGCTCAATTCGAGAAGACCTAGGGACTGATGAGTGGGTCATGATAGCGAACTGGGGACGAGCGGAAGGCGATGGATTAAGAACCCGCGCATTGTTCTTTACAGACATAGTTTCGCGACTCTTGATAAAGCGACGGATCGACTCAGTTGGGGGACTCCTGCAAGTAGCCACGATGACAACGCAGGGAGTTGAAGTGATACCGTACCTCCGGTGGATGGAGGTCGAACCCGGGTACGGAACCTATGTAGCGCTCAGGTTCGATGATGGATCACTTGTTCAAGAGCATCGCCCTACGGGGCGTCGTATCAGGATTGCTTCTCCCCATGAGATCCCAACCCGCGGCCCCATCTGGGATCCCGGTACGCATGAACGCTTTGATCCAGCGAGCGAGCTGACTCGAGTTTCTCCCGGTGTCGTGCCGGAACTCTCTGCTCGGCTCGCTTATGCCGTCTACGATCACGAATCAGTACCCGCCGAGATAGTTAGATCGTGGGGCACCGACCCGTTGCCGCCGAATACGTACGTGGACACGCCGAGGCCGACACTATCCCCGACGCAGTGGAAACGGTATGTTCGATCGATGGCGATGCGAGATCGAAGGCACAGAACGTGAACACTTAGCTCATCGCAAGGGCCTTGAGCTGTCTGCCGCTGTTCGTTCCAGTACGGAAGGATCCAGCCGACTCATTTCATTGGGCTTCTACCAGCCGCCTCCGTCGAGCGCGGTGCGTACCGTCGCGCTGGCCCGGTCCAGGGCGTCGGCGACGCGGTTGCGGGCGCGGACCATCGACACCCACCACGTCTGGAACTCCTCCGAGTCACGCGGGTACGACGCCAGCCGCGGGTAGGGGACGAGCGACGGGATCATCTGCGTCTGCCAGGCGTGGCCGTAGCGGTCCTGGCCGTACGGCCCGACGACGGTCGAGGCGACCGGCACGAGCGTCCGCGAGAGCTGGATCATGGCGGAGTTCAGCCGGTCGGCGGTCGCGGTGTCGGGGTTCCCCCGGCTGGCGCGGCTGGCGGCGTCCAGGCGGGCGGCGAGCTCGTGGAACTCGCGGGCGCGGTCGACGGCCCCGGCCATGTTGATGTCCGGCACGTCGAGCGCCGCGAGCTCGGAGAGCCGGTCGACGAAGCGGCTGGCGACCGGCTCGTACTCATAGGGCAGGACAGGGTCGGTCAGCAGTCCCCACATCCAGCTTGCATAGACGCGGAGGTGCAGCGCGAGGCGGTCCTTATCCACCTTGTCGATCGTGTTCTCGATCGAGTGGTGCCACCAGCCGAGGGTCGCGAGCGCGGTGCGCTGGATCTCCTCGTCAGTGAACGACATCTCCCCGGCGATGCAGGGCAGGCCGACGCCGAAGAAGGACGAGTCGCCGTTCTTCTGCTGCCGCCGCCAATGGATCTCCATGTCCCGGCCGAGCACGTCGCGGGCGACCCGCACGCCGTACTGCTGGATGTCGTCGGTCGAGTGCAGGCGCCAGGTAGAGGAGCCGGTGATGGCCGGCTGGTCGATCTGGAGGTAGGCGACGCAGGCGCGGCGCAGGCGGTCCCAGTTCGTGTCGGCGAAACGGGAGGACGAGATCATCGTGCCAGTCTCGTGCCCCATCCAGAAGCCGGCGACGAGGCCGCGTGGCAGCTCGTCGGCGAACTGGTTGAAGACGCGCGAGAGCTCAAGGATGCAGGCGCTGCCGGCCGCGTTGTCGGTCGCCTGCGGCCCGAACCATGAGTCCATGTGCCCGCCGACGAGCATGAACTGGCGGCCAGAAGCCGCGCCGAACTCGCCGGTCGTCATCGTCAGCGGCTGCCAGCCGTTGTCCGCCTTCGCGCGGAGCCAGACGCGGACCGGGCCGGCGAGGCTGGCGTCCTTGAGCCGTAACCCCTCGGTGCGCGCGATGCCGACGCAGGGCAGGCCGGGCATCTCGCTGGCGAGCGTCTCCGGGGTCGGATTGCCCCAGGCGGACTTCATCGAGCCGAACGGGATCGCCTCGTTCGTCTCGTCGCCCCAGTTCATCATGATCTGGGCGATCGAGCCCTTCTGCCAGGCGATCAGCGCCTTCTCGTGCCGGGCCGGGGAGTACGACAGTTCGGAGAGCGTGATCTTGCCGACGACGTCCTTGCCCTCGTAGTCCGACTCCGCGCCGGAGCCGACGTAGACCAGCTCGCCCTCGATGCCCTCGGTCGAGGCCGAGTGCCCCAGCGTATTGGCCTCGATCGTCCCCTGCTCGGGCGCGAGGACCCGAACCTCGGCGCCCTCGGGGAACGAGACGAGCCCGCGGAATTCATGCATCTGGCTGCTCAGCCCCTGCTCGGCGAGCGTGTCGTGGGCGTACTCCGCCATACGCCGCGAGCTCTCAGACCCCGCCAGCCGCGTCGGGATGTTCTGAGTGATGTGCTCCAGGTGCGACCAGGCGCGGTCTACCGAGAGATCGTTCAGGATTCGATCAAGCGTCATCGCCGCATTTCCCCCATCGTGCGCGTGATGCGCGCCTCGACGTGGCGGGGAAGCCGTGTCCGGTCCCACCACGTCGATCCAACCATCCGGCGGATTCAGGCCGTCGCCGCCTCAGCGACCTCGCGCGCCTGCTCCAATGTCCAGACAAGCCGATTCTGACCGCGCGTGAGATGCGCTTTCAGGATGTCGCGCGCCTGGACGTCGTCCCCCAGATTCGGCGCCGTCAACGCGGGCGCGAGGTCGGGCAGCGGCGGGACGTTGATCGCTGGGTCGTGCCAGAACTCGGTCATACGGCTGAAGTTGATCCGCACGAGCAGGCGCGCGAGCCGTCGCTGGGCGAAGTTGAATCGCTTGACCGCCGGGTCGTCCGCTCGCTCCCCACCTGGCGCGTTTGCGTACAGTGCGTCGAGCGCCGCGTCGAGCCGGCCCAACGCCTCGAAGGACGGCCCGAAGTCAAACGCGTCTCCCGCTGCATCCTGATACTTCTCCAGGCTGCGCCGGAAATCGGATGCCGCGACACGCCAGTCGAACGGATGCAGCGGGGCGTTGAGAGTCCGCAGCACCGACGCCGCATACATCCGGATGTCACGCAGCAGGATATCCGGGTCAGCGATGTCCATGTTGTCGTCTTCGGTGTGCCACTGGATGTTGCCGCCGCAGCCGCCAACCGGATAGAAGCCCTGCTCGGCGCGCTTCTCCTCGCTCATCGTCGATGACAGCATGTAATAGGAGGAGACCCCGATGCTGTTGAACGCGTAGTCACCGGCACGTGGCGGGCGAGCCGGCTGGGGGGTGATTCCGGTGACCTCGCGGATGACCTTATCGACGAACGGCTCGGCCTCGCTCATGCAGGTGAGGTGGTTGTACGTTTCGGCCCACCGCGCGCCGGGCGAGTCGCAGTTGACCTGGGCAACGCAGTTGCGGGCCATGTCGATGGCGAATTCGTCGGCGAACCAGGTCGAACCTGCGTAGCGGCCGTGCGAATGGCCGCTCCACCAGGCGGCGCGCAGGCTGCGCTTCATGTCTCCGGCGTGCTTGTTGAAGACGCGCGCGATCTCGAGGATCGCGGCGCAGCCGGTCGCGTTGTCCGCCACGCCGTAGTGCCAGCCGTCGAGGTGGCCGTGGAGCAAAACGAACTCTTCGGGGGCCTGGCTTCCTCTGATCTCGGCGACGAGCACAGGGATCGGCCGCCAGTCGGTTTGCAGCGTCGTGGACATCGCGACGCTACCACCGCGCTTGGCGAGATCGATCAGCTCCTTGCCATCAGGATTGTTGACGCTGATGACCGCGATCGTCGGCTGCCGCTCGAAGGAATCGAGGTCGGGAGTGCCCCAAACCGAGGTGGTCAGGCTCTCGTGGATGTAGGCGCCAGGATGGACGAAGATGCCCGCGAGCGCGCCAGCCGCCATCGCGTCCAGTACCTTGGCGGGCGATGGCATTCCCTCCGATATCACGATCTTCCCGGCGACGACGCTGCGATCGAAGTCGACGTTACCACCGAACAGGTCGCCGCCCCGCTCGCCACTACTCGGTACATAGGCGAGCTCGCCGGTGATCTCCTCGCCGTCGGTTGAGATCGACATGACGGCCGACTTGGCGCGGTATGACTTCCCGCCGTCCTGGGCTATCCGGAGCGTCGCGCCGAGCGGCATCGAAATGAAGCAGACCGGCTCGTGCAGGGTGTAGGGTATCCCGGCCGCGTCGAGCTCGCGCATGATGTGCTCGAACCCCTCGCGCTCCTCGGGTGAACCGGAGGTGCGCACGAGCGAGCCGAGCTTCTCGACCGCGCGCCACGGCACGTCGATCGAGATATCGTCCATGATCCGCTGCTCCAACGCGGGGTCTGTCCAGCTTGCGATCTCGGGGTGTCGTTCCATTACCATTGCCCTGCTCCTCCCTCGGTGCAGTTCCCGCTACGCCAGTGCGACCCTGGCTAGATCGTCTACCGTTTCGAGCCGAGTGCCGAACGGTTCGGAGAGTGCTGAAAGCTTGCGCAGAACGGCTTCCGCTGTCGCGCCGGTCGCCAGCTCCGGCAGACCACGCTCGTCCACCATCAGCGGGACGATTTCGATGCGTAGCTCGCCGGCGGCGGAAAGCTCGAGCCGCGCGATCAGCGATTCTGGCTCCATGAACCCTCGCGGGCGTTCGAACAGGAAGTTGCCTGCGCTGTAGAAGATCGGCGCGCCGTTATAGACCTCGATGCCGTGCAGCGAATGCGAGTGGTGGCCAAAGATGACCCCGGCTCCGGCGTCGACCAGCGCATGTCCGAGTGGCTGCTGGTAGGTCGCCAGCAACCCCTGATACGGCGACAGCCACCACGAAGGAACCCCCCAGTGGATCGCGATGATGACGAGATCGGCCTCGCCGGCCAGATCGCGGACGGCGTTGCAGACCATCTCCTGGTCCTCCGCCCGCGCCCAGGAGTGGACGGTCGGCATCGTGCCAGGTTGCTCGTTGATCAGGTTGGTGTCGATCTCCAGAGAGAACTGCACGCGAAGTGGGGCGATACAAAACAACACAACGTAGACCTCCAATCCGAGCGGCAACGTCGAAGCGACGCTGAGCAGCGCGATTCGTCTCCCGCCGGCTTCGAGCCAGGCGGGTTGCATCGCGTCCGTGAGGTTTCGACCGGCTCCGCAGCGGGCGATACCGGCGCGGTCGCACGCGGTCAGCGTGTCGATAAGTGCGTCGGCGCCGTAGTCCATCATGTGGTTGTTCGCCAGCGACACGGCGTGGATGCCCATCGCCGCGATGTCGTCGATTACAGCCGGGTCAGAGCGCAGGCTCGAGTGCTTGAGCATCTTCGAACCGCGTGTCGAGAGCGGCATCTCGAGGTTTGCGATGACGATATCGGATTCGCCGAGCGCGGCGAGTGCTGCCGCGAACCCCGGATCGTCGCTCCTGCGCACATTTGTCAGACGATCGCGCAGCATCAGATCGCCGACCAGCGCGATCGATACCGTTCTGTTGTCCATTCTCTCTTGTCCCCTCCGATGCCATCTAGCCTGCTGTGTCGCGCGCCAGGCCCACCCCGGCGCTAATCCCGCGCTTGGGGATCGAGCGAGTCGCGCAACGCGTCGCCGAGGAAGTTGTAGGCCAGGACCGTAAGGAAGATCATGGCCCCTGGATATAGGGGCAGGATCGGATTCTCCCACAGATACGCCTGGGAGTTGCTCAGCATGTTGCCCCAACTCGCCGTCGGCGGCCGGATCCCCAGCCCGAGGTAGCTCAGGGCCGATTCGAGCAGAATCGCGCTGGCCACGCCGAGCGTTGCGGCGACGATCACGACCGGGACGGTGTGCGGCAGGATGTGGCGGAACAGCACGCGCGGGCTGCTGGCGCCGATGGACTCCGCGGCCAGTACGAAGTCGAACCGCTTGTAGCGCAGCACCTCACTGCGGACGATGCGAGCGACGGCCATCCAGCTCGAGACGCCGATCACCATGATCAGGTTGCGGAAGCTTGGGCCGAAGACGGCGACGACGATCAGCACCAGGAAGAAGTACGGGATCGACAGCATCCCGTCGGTCAACCGCATCAGGAGCGTGTCGACGAAGCCACCAAGATATCCGGCGAGCCCGCCGATGAGCGAGCCGATCGTGACCGAGATCATCACGGCGACGAGCCCGACGGTCATCGATGCGCGTGACCCGAAGATGAGACGCGAGAGCACGTCGCGGCCGCTCTCGTCGGTTCCCAGGAGATGGTCGGCGCTCGGGCGCGCATGCAGGTTCATGATGTCGACGTCGTCGGGATCGTGCGGCGCGACGAGCGGCGCGAAGATCGCCGTGACATACATCAGCACCAGGAAGATCGCGGATGCCACCGCGAGGCGGTTGCGGATGAACCGCCGCCAGGCGATCTGCCACAGCGATCGCGAGGGTCGCTGTGCCTGCTGGAGACCGAGTTTTCCCCCGGCCTCGAGGGTCTCGACTGCACGCTCGGAACTGGTCGCCACCGACGCTACTCCAACCGGATACGAGGGTCGATGTACGCGTAAATCAGATCGGTCAACAGGCTGCTGATGATCACCACGACAGCTACCGCCAGGGTGGCGCCGAGGACGACCGGGTAGTCACGGGTGTTCGCCGCGTTCACCGCCAGCCGGCCCATCCCGGGCCAGGCAAAGACCGTCTCGGTGATGGCTGCCCCGCTGACGGCGTTCGGCAGGGAGATGCCGATGACGGTCACCACCGGGATCAGCGCGTTACGCAACGCGTGGCCGAAGATGACCCTGTTGTTCGCGAGCCCCTTCGCCCGCGCGGTCCGGATGTAGTCCTCGGACAGCACCGTGATCATGCCCGAACGCGTGTACCGCACCAGGCTCGCGAGGTTCGCGGTGACGAGGACGAGCATCGGCAGCACCATGTGTGAGAGCCGGTCGGTGAGCGAAAAGCCGTCCCGGTCGAGGCTGTACATGCCGCCGGCCGGCAGCAGGTCCCAGCGCACCGAGAAGAGGATGATGAGCATGATCCCGAGCCAGAAGACCGGCACCGAGATGCCCATGAAGCTGAACGCGGTGACGGCGCGGTCGGTGATCGAGTTCCGCCGCACAGCACTGAGCACGCCGAGTGGGATGGCGATGGCGATCGAGATCAGCAGCGCGACGCCGGTTAGCAGCAGCGTGTTGGGCACGCGGTCCAGCAGCAAGGAACTGACCGAGCCGGATGTGCTGTAGCTCGTGCCGAGGTCTCCGCTCAGGACATTGCTCAGCCAGCGAACGTACTGGACCGGCAGCGGGTCGTCGAGCCCGAGGTTCTCGGTCATTGACTCGATCTCCTCGCGCGTGAGCTCGGGGTTGGCTAGGAGCGACGGCCCGCCCGGCGCCGAGTGGATCAGGACGAATGTCACGACGCTCACGATGAACAGGAGGACGATCGACTGCAATAGCCGTCGGAGGATATACCTGGTCACATCGCGTTCCTTCGGAAATCGGCTGCTGGCGAGCCCGCCCCCGAGTCGGCGCGACCCCTCGGGGGCGGGCGGCTGGCTACTCCTCGATCCAGGCCTGTTCCATCCAGGTGAGCATGTCGCGATAGCCAATCAGCGGCAGTCCCTTCGACCGCTTGCTGACCACCTGGACCTCTTGTGGATAGTACAGATAGATCACCGGCACATCGTCGGCGAGGATCGCTTGAAGGTCGTGGTAGATCTGGATGCGCGCCTCGACGTCCTTCTCGGCCCGGCCAGACGTGGTGAGCTCATCCACTTGTGGCTTCGAATACGCCCACCAGTTCGACTGCGACTCGCTGTGATAGTGGGCGTACAGGTCCGGATCCGGCGGAGTGATCCACCACTCCATCAACAGGTCGTATTCGAGGTTGTGGTACTTGTCGAGGTGCACGGGCCAGTCGACGATATCGAGGGTGACTTCGAAGCCGAGCTGCTCGAGCTGCTGCTGGGCGTAGGTGATGACCTGCAC
>DAOKZM010000020.1:12499-15557 GCA_035325665.1 Thermomicrobiales bacterium
ATAGGTGCTGGGTCCGTTGAACAGAATCGGGAACTTATCACCCGCCGCGTTCGGCAGCTTGCCGTCCGAATCCTTGGTCCAACCGGCCTCCTCGAGCAGCGCTGCCGCCCGGTCGAGGTCCACGTCGTAAGTCGTGACGTCGGGGTTGTAGTAGGCGCCGAGCAGCGGGTTGATCGGGCCGGTAGCCGGCTCACCGGTGCCCTGCAGGATGTTGTCGACGATGGCCTGGCGGTCGAACGCGTGGGCGATCGCCTGGCGCACCCGCACGTCCTGCAGGTTGGGCTTGGAGTGATTGATCGCGAAGAAGTAATAGTTGACCTGTGGGGCGAGGCGTACCTCGACGTTGTCCTTGCCCTCGACCGCCTTCAGCTGCGGCGGGTCGATGACGGCGAAGTCGACGTCGCCGGCCACGACCTGGGCGACACGATTGTTGCCGTCGGGAATGACCTTGAAGATGATGCTGTCGAGGAGCGGCGTGCCGCCGAAGTAGTCGGCGTAGGCCTCGGTGGCTACGTGGCTGCCCTGGACCTGTTCCTTGAACTTGAACGGCCCGGTTCCGACGGGATTCTTGATGAAGTCGGCCGGGTTGGCGAAGTCGGCCCCCTCGAGAAGGTGCTTCGGGAAGATCACGCGGTTGTAGCCGAGCATAACCGGAAAGGCCGCGAACGGCTGCGTCAGGTAGAACGTGAACGTGCGGTCATCGACCGCCTCGACCCGGTCGATGGTTGAGATGTTGGCGCGTTGAGCCGCGTTGTTGTCGGGGTTCAGCACGGTCTCGATGGTGAAGATGATGTCGTCAACCGTGAACGGTGTACCGTCGTGCCAGGTGATTCCCTCGCGGAGCGTGAAGGTGTACTCCGTGAGGTCGTCGTTCGACTCCCACGACTCGGCGAGGTCGCCAACGATCTCGATCGCGCCGTCGACGAGCTCGTATTGCACGAGGTTGTTGAACATCACCTTGTAGACCAGGATATCGACGAGCGCGCCCGGCATCGTAACGATATTCATCGAGGGTTCGCCGTGGAGCGCCATCGTCCAGGTACCGCCGGGCTGGCCGGCAGCGCCCGTCTCGGTTGGAGATGCCACTGGGCTCGCGGACCCGGCCGTTTCCGTTCGGACCATGCCGACGGCCGTCGATCGTGCGGTCGGTGATGCTGCTTCAGCGGCGCCCGTTGCGGTCGGCTGCCCGCCGCCGGAGGCTGTCGCCTCTGTCTCCGGCTCATCGTCGTCACCGCCGCATGCGGCGAGGAGGCTGGCGGTACTGACCGCGGCGCCTCCGACGGCCGCGAACTTGATGAGGTCGCGGCGGGTGAGCGAGATGCCTTTTGCACGCAGTTCGTCCAGGACCTTGTCGATCTCGAACCTCATGTCGATCCTCCGCTCAATCGCAGCAGCATGCTGACCGTAACGGGTAAGGGAAGACCAGGCCCACCGCCAGGACGGCGGGAGAGTCGCGACATTTGCTGCACGACGACGTGTGCTTCAACGACAGCGTCTTGCGTTTAGGTCCTTCGTTGGACGCGGCCATCCTAGCAGCATCTTGACGAGTGAGTCAATAGGGTATACGACATGTATACAGGATGATCGCAGGTTCGCAGGTTAACGGGTTGAGTCGTTGACGCATGTATTGTCATTCTCGTCACATCAGTGTGACCAGACGTTCGAGCATGCTGCCAGGTCGGAGAACGTCGAGATGACGGCAAACCGTGGCTAAACCGATGCCGAGAACGGCACGACGCCCACCGGGCGTCGATTCGCGCCCAGTGCGTCGAACCAGGGCGGACGAGGTGTACCACCGCTTGCGTGCTGAGATCCTCGATCTGAACTACCAGCCTGGCGACGCGCTGGACGAGGACGACCTGGCGCGTGCGTTCAACGTCAGCAGGACGCCGGTGCGCGAGGCGCTAAGGCGGCTCACCGCGGATCGACTAGTCGTGTCGCGGCCGCATCGTGGATCATACGTTGCGGATATCTCGGCGCGCGAGATGCTGGAGTTCGAGGATCTCTGCGAGCTGATCGAGCCGGTCGCCGCGCGACGGGCGGCCGGGCGGGTGCCGCAGGCGCTCCTCGACGAGATCAAGAGCGAGTTGGACGTATCCGATGTTGAGTACCCGACTCGAGAGGATGTCCTGCGCTACATGAAGCTCGACGTCCGGCTGCACACGCTAATCCTGGATGCGGCCGGCAATCAAACGATGCGCGACGTGGTCACCGAGCTCCACCGCCGGATGAACGCGGTCCGCATCGTCGTCAACCCGCACCGGTTTACCGAGAGCATTGCCGAGCACCGGCGGATCATCGCCGCGCTCGAGTCCGGAGACGGTGAGGCAGCGTGCGAGGCCATGCGCTTCCACCTCCGGCAGCGCGTGCTGCGTCAGCGCCGGGGCATGGATGACTCTCCATCTGGCTGACACGGTCGCCGCTCAGCGCATCTCGCCACCGAGGTCGTCGAGGGCGGCGTCGAGGAGCGCGAGCAGGTCGTCGAGCTCGGCGGGCTGGATGGTGAGCGGCGGGCCGAGGAGGATGTGGTCGCCGCGGACGCCGTCCCAGGCGCCGGAGCCGGGGTAGACGATCAGCCCGCGCTCGAACGCGAGCCGGCCCAGCCGTGTCGCCGCGCCTGGCGCCGGCCACGGCTCGCCTCTGGATGGGTCGCCGAGGGTGAAGCCGGCCATCAGCCCGTGGCCGCGCACGTCGAGGATCTGGGGGCGCCGCTCGGCCAGCTGCTCCAGCCCGGCGCGGAGGCGCTGGCCCATCGCAGCGCTGTTCTCGATCAGCCCCTCGCGTTCGACGATCTCCAGCACCGTCGCGCCGATCGCCAGCGTCGGCGGGTGGGCGGCGTAGGTGTAGCCGTGCCGGAACGCGCCCGAGCCGCCGACGATCGCGTCGTGGACTGACCGGCGCGCCAGGATGCCGGCCAGCGGCGCGTAGCCGGCCGCCAGCCCCTTGCCAACGATGATGATGTCCGGGATCGCGTCCCAGTACGTGATCGCGAAGCTGCGCCCGGCGCGGCCGATGCCGCTCATCACCTCGTCGGCGATGAAGAGCGCGCCCGCCTCGT
>DAOKZM010000021.1:0-567 GCA_035325665.1 Thermomicrobiales bacterium
GGCTGGCGCGATACGATTCTGCCTCAACCATACCAGCCTCGACCGGCGCGAACGAACGCCGGAACCCGGCAGACGCCTCAGGCGTCCTCGACCCTCGTGTTTCCCCTCAGCGGGCCGGGCGCGCCTGCGAACCGGCCCCACACGCGGCGAGCCATGGCGGCGAAGACCGTCGCCCAGGCCAGCAGAGCCACGACCGTCGCGCCCCGCGAGATGTCCGCCAGCGCTGGCATCTCCAGCATCGTCGCCAGCTCATACGTCGCGACGGCGTACATCCCGAGCGGGAAGACCATCCCCCAGTACTGTGGTTCGTAGACGACGGGGTAGCGTCGGACGCCGTGCCGCCAGACGCCGAGCAGGACGAGCAACGGGATCCACCAGGTGGCTGCCGCCCAGAACAGCAACGTCGATCCGGTCAGGAACGGCAGGATCAGCGGCAGGATTCGCCACTGTGGCGCGCTCTCGACCAGCGTCGCGCCGGCCACGACGGTGATCGCGGCGGCGCCCATCGCGATCCAGTAGAGCGGCGTCAGCGCGGCGGCTACCGGACGGATGAACAGTAGCCGGAAG
>DAOKZM010000021.1:577-11661 GCA_035325665.1 Thermomicrobiales bacterium
CCCCCCGCCGATGAAGAGGTAGAGCAGACAGCCGAGCAGAAAGAGCGCCAACATCCCAAGCAACAGCATCTCTCGCCCGCCCCCGGCCCGATCGACCACTCTCACCCCTAGCAGCGAAACTGCCTGGGTCGCGACGACCGCCAGCAGCCAGCCACCGTGCAGAGCGCGATCGACGGGGTGCTGTTCCTCCCGCAGCATGATGCTGGCGAAGAACCCGTAGAGGAGGACGAGCCACAGCGCCGCGCTCACCGTCCACAGCGCGAACGGCAGGGCCAGGTCGTCGGTCATCAGCACAAGCTGGCGACCGAGCACACTCGTTCCCGCGATAGCGGTCAGGAATCCCGCCGAGCGCTGAGGGTCGAGCACGTCGGCCCACACCCGCTCCGGGTATCGCGCGATCCGGACCAGCGTCACGAGCCAGAGCGCTACCCAGGCTGCGATGTTCAGCCCGAGCATCGCGCGAGCCGCTGCTTCAAGCCCCTGCTGGCGCAGGGCGATGGAGACGATCCCCGTCGCCATCACCAGCGCGAAGTAGCCGGGATACAGATCGGCGATCACAGCCGCGGCGGTCCGCCGCAGACCGGCCGGCCGCCGATCGTGCCTCATCAGCCGGCGATCGCACCGGCGAGCGCCTCGACGGCCTCAGAGCTCGCCGCGGCTCCCTCGACGGATCGGTAGTACGCCTGCCCAGCGCACGGTCGGCAGAGGGTGAGGCCGTCGCGCTCGACCTCCCGCTCGTTCATCACCTCCTCGCCGCAGGCAGCGCAGACGGCACGCAGACCCGGCCGGCTGACCAATGACGCGATCGGCGTGGCCAGCGTCACCGCTTGCCAGTCGAGCAAGAGCGCGGCGGGCATCCGCTGGTAACCGATCAGTTGCGCCCACCAGCGGTCGTCGGTCGGCGGGGCGAACTGCCCGGCCAGCCGGCGGGCCTCCGGCCGCGGCCAGACCCGCACCGAGCGCCCGGTGTGGCTGTCGGTGTAGGTCGCGGCGACCTTGCCGTAGTCCTCGACCCGCAACGTGCGCCGGCCGACCCAGCAGCCAGCGCCGACGGCGACTCCATCGGCGGCGCAACCGTCGGTCTCGACGATAGCGACCAGCCGCTTGTCGCGCTGCGGCAGGTCGAGGCCGAGCAGCTCGCCGGCCAGCAGGCTCATCCGCACGCCGAGGACCTGTCGCGGACAGAGGTGCGAGTGCAGCCGGGCGCTCGCCATCAGCAGGTTGGTAAGCCTTCCATCAGTCATCATTGCTTCCCCTCCCGGCGCCTTCAGCGCGCCACCCGGCGGTTCCAGATCACGACCTGGTAGGGCCGCCAGAGGTAGGTAATCGGGAACGTTACCAGATGGACCAGACGGGTGAACGGGAAGAGCGCGATCATGACGAACCCGCCGAGCAAGTGAAGCTTGACCGTCCAGGGAAGGACGGTGACGTAGGTGATGTTCGGCTGGAGCTTGGCCAGCGAGATCAGCCACGGCACGGCGGTGTGGAGGTACCAATCCGATCCCCAACGATAGAAGAGTGCCACCCAGAAGCCCAGCACGACCTGGGTCAGCAGCGCAGCGAGGAGAACCCAGTCCATCGCCGACGTCACCGCGAAGACGTTCGGCTTACGGATGCGACGCACGATCAGCAGCGCCAGTCCGAAGATCGTCAGCAGGGCCAGCGCCAGCCCGGTCACCTCCAGGATGTAGAGGCGAATCCGGTCGGCGATCAACGAGCCCCACAGGCCGGGCAGCAGCAGCGCCAGCACGTGGGCCGACAGGATCAGCAGGATCCCGTAATGCCAGGTGACCGACCCCCAGAACAGCGAGCGGTTCTCGAGGAACTGCGACGACTGGCTGGAGTAGGTAAAGCGCTCGCGGTAGTAGCGGAACAGGCCGGCCCCCACTGCCACGATGACGGCGAGGTAGGGGAACGTCGCGAACAGCACCGTGTCGAACATGGCTCCCCCTTAATGCGCCAGCGACCGATGGGCGGGCTCGGATAGCTCGATCTCCGCCTCGTCGATGCCGGCCGTCGCCAGCAGCACTAGCCGCAACGCCTCAAGGACCTCGCGATAGAGGCGACGCTCGGCGGCCGGGATGTCGACGACGGGCGGCGGGCCCTCGTCGTCGTGGCCGGCGGACTTCGCCCGGCCGGTCATGCGCTGCAGCGCGGGCAGCATCGCCTCGCGGGCGACGACGGCGACGTCCTCCTCGTCCTCCCCAGCGACGAGATAGCGCAGCATCGGGGCGACGTGGTCGGAAAGCTCGCTATCGACGGTGATCCCGCAGGCGCGGTAGCGCTCCTTGAGCGCCAGCAGGAAGATGCTGCGCTTGTAGGTCTCGCCGAAGACGTGGTAGCCGACGTAGGGGTAGCAGACCGGGTCGAGGTCGAACGTAGAGGTGTAGATCTCCTCGATCGCCCCCGGCGCCAGTGTGGCAACCACGGCGGCGAAGTCGCGGAGCAGCGCCGCGGCCTCGGGCTGGTCGATCGCGATCGACGTCGCGCAGTCCCGCGCCACGCCCGCGACATCGCCCCGCGGGTACTCCAGCAGATCGGCAAAGCGCGACAGGCTCAGTCGCGCGGCATCGTCGTTCACGCTAGAACCTCCGCTTCGGGGCCTCGCGGAAGCCGAAGCCTGCCGCTGGCTTGTGGGTAAACGGGTCGAGGGTCTGCTCGATCGCCTGCTCGCGGGCGAGCGGCGGCACAACGAAACGCTCGTCGAACGTCGGTAGCGCGGTGAGGCGGAAGATCGCCTCGGCCTCCTCGGCCGTCGTCCCGCCGGCCGCCAGCGCCTGCTCGACCTCTTCGGCCGGGTAGTCCTTCACTGTCTCGCCCCGCTTGAAGACGCGGACGGCGATCAGCTTGCGGTAGACCTCCTCGACGACTCGATCGTTGCCGGCGGAGAAGAGGCTGGCCATGTAGCGCAGCGGCATCCGCGCCTGTTCGAGCGAGCTGAGCATCGCCCCGAGCCCCTCCGAATCGGCGCCGGCCACGTCGTAGGTCCCCTTCTCCACGTTCGCCAGCACCGGCATCATCGGCGGCACGTAGAACAGCATCGGCAGCGTGCGGAACTCCGGATGCAGCGGCAGGGCCAGCTTCCAGAGCTTGACGAACTTGTAGACCGGCGAATTTTGCGCCGCGTCGATCAGGGCATCGGAGACCCCATTCGCCCGCGCGGCGGCGATGACGGCGGGGTCGAACGGGTCCTGGATCATCTCGCGCTGTGCCTCGACCAGATCTTCATCCGGCAGCGCCGCCGTGGTCTGGATGCGGTCGGCATCGTAGAGCAGGATGCCGAGGTAGCGGATGCGCCCGACGCAGGAGTGGAAGCAGGCCGGCGCCTGGCCGCTCTCCAGGCGCGGGAAGCAGAGGATGCACTTCTCTGACTTGCCGGTGCTCCAGTTGTAATAGACCTTCTTGTAGGGGCAGCCGGAGATGCACATCCGCCAGGCGCGGCACTTCTCCTGGCTGACGAGGACGATGCCGTCCTCGCCGCGCTTGTAGATCGCGCCGGCCGGGCAGGCGGCGACGCAGCCGGGGTTGAGGCAGTGGTTGCAGATACGCGGCAGGTAGAAGAAGACCAGCCGCTCAACCTCGGCCATCTGCTCGCGCTGCGCCTCGGTCAGCTGCGCCAGGTTGGGGTCGTTGGCGGCGTAGACCGGCGACCCGCCGAGGTCGTCGTCCCAGTTCGGGCCGGCCTCGATCGTGTCCATCGGCTTGCCGCTGATCATCGAGACGGCGCGCGCCGTCGGCTGGTCGTCCCCCTCCGGCGCGCTGAACAGGTGCTCGTAGTCGTAGGTCCACGGCTCGTAGTAGTCGTCGACCGTCGGCAGATAGGGGTTGGCGAAGATGTTCTTCAGCCCGCCGGTGCGGCTGTGCAGCCGGAGCTTGACCTCCGCCGTGCCATCGTCGTGGCCGTTCTTGCGCTCCCAACCCCCGTGGTACTTGTCCTGGTCCTCCCACAGCGTCGGGTAGCCGGTGCCCGGCTTCGTCTCGACGTTGTTCCACCACATGTACTCGGTGCCCTTGCGGTCGGTCCAGATGTTCTTGCAGGCGACGCTACAGGTGTGGCAGCCGATGCACTTGTCGAGATGAAACACCATCGAGACCTGCGCGCGAATGTCCATCGTCCGGTTCCTCCCCAGTGGCGCTACCACTCCAACTCGGCCAGCTTGCGCACGACACAGTAGGTATCGCGGGTCAGGATGCCGATCGGCCCCCAGTAGTTGAAGCCGTAGGTGAACTGCCCGTAGCCGCCGGCCAGTTGGACCGGATTGATCCGCGTGCGCGTCAGGCTGTTGTGGCCTCCGGCGCGGCGCTTGCCGCGCACCTGCGACTTGGGGACGTAGATCGTGCGCTCGACGGCGTGGTAGTAGAGCGCCGTGCCGGGCTGGACGCGGGCGCTGACCGCCGCGCGGGTCACGACCACGCCGTTGTCGTTGTAGACCTCGACCCAGTCGTTGTCGTTGAGGCCGATCTTCTCGGCGTCCTTATCGTTGATCCAGATCGGATCCATCCCGCGCGAGAGGGTCAGCATCCGGTGGTTGTCCTTGTAGGTCGAGTGGATGTTCCACTTGCCGTGCGGGGTGATGTAGTTCAGCACCAGGCATTCTTCGTCGACCGGGCTGCGGACGATGTCGCCGGTTCGGACCGGGTTGAGCTTCGGCTTGTAGGTGGGCAGGCTTTCGCCGAAGTCGATGTACCAGGGATGGTCGATGTAGAACTGCTGCCGGCCAGTCAGCGTCCTCCATGGCACCAGCCGCTCGACGTTGATCGTCCAGGCTGCGTAGGCGCGCCCGTCGTTGACAATCCCCGACCAGCACGGGCTGCTGAGGTTGCGCCGCACCTGGCGGGTGATGTCGCCGAAGTTCATGCGGACCGCCCGGGTGTCCTCGGCCAGGTCGGTCAGCGGCACGCCGGTGTGCTCCTCCTCCTCGCGGTAGGCGGCCCAGGCGACCTCGCCGTTGCTCTCCGGCGCGAGGTACAGCAGCGTGTTCGCCGCGTCGAGCGCGTCCTCCAGGCTGGGGTAGCGCTGGCCGTCCCACTCGACGCAGCGCATGTGGCGCGGGTCGGGCGAGCCGCCGACGGGGTTCTGCAACAGGTCATCGTAGAACGGCGCGATCGGGATGTGAACGCCGTTGCCGCTGATCCCATCCTCGCGAATGCGTGGGCCGAGCGAGATGAAGCGCTGGTAGATCTTGCCGTAGTCGCGCTCGACCAGGTGGAAGTGCGGCATCGTCTTGCCGGGGACCGGCTCGCACCCGCCAGCCCGCCAGTCGCGCGGCGCGGTCTGCGCCAGCTCGTCCGGCGTGTCGTGGCGCAGCGGCAGCGTGACGACGTCGCCCACCGGCTCGGGGAAGACGCCTGGCGCCATCTCCGAGACCTTGCGCGCCAGCGCCTTGAAGATCTCCCAGTCAGTCTTCGACTCCCAGACCGGCGGCACCGCCTGGCCGAGCGGGTGAATGAACGAGTGCAGGTCGGTGGTGTTCAGGTCGTTCTTCTCGTACCAGAACGCGGCCGGCAGGACGATGTCGGAGTAGAGCGCCGACGAGTCCATCCGGAAGTTGAGGTCGACGACCAGGTCCATCTTCCCGCGCGGGGCAGGCTCGCGGAACGTGATCGTCTTGACCGAGTCGCGGGCGCGCTCGTCGGCGTCGATGTTGTCATGCGTGCCGAGGTAGTGGCGCAGGAAGAACTCGTGCCCCTTGGCGCTGGACTGAATGGCGTTGCCGCGCCAGATGAGCCAGACGCGCGGCCAGTTCTCCGGCGCATCCGGGTCATCGACGGCGAACTTGAGGCTGCCGTCCTTGAGCTGCTCGATCGCCCGTTCGGCGACCGCCGCCGGCGTCGTCGCCCCGGCGGCCTTCGCCTCGGCGGCCAGGTCGAGCGAGTTGCGGTCGAACTGCGGGTAGAAGGGCATCCAGCCCATCCGGACGGCCATCGCCTCCAGGTCGAGCGCGTGCCCCTTGGCCCACTGCGCGCCGGGCGGCACGGCGGCGTAGTCGGTGAAGTCCGCCTCGTAGCGCCACTGATCGCTATGCGCGTAGTGCCAGATCGGGCTCTGCTGCTGGCGCGGGGGCTTGACCCAGTCGAGCGCGAACGCAAGGCTGGTCCACGGCGCGACGAGCGAGAGCTTCTCCTGACCGACGTAGTGGTTCATGCCGCCGCCGTTGCGCCCGCAACAGCCGCACAGCAGCAGCGCGGTGATCGGCGCGCGATAGGCGAGGTTGTTGTAGTACCAGTGGTTGACGCTGGCGCCGACGATGATCATCGTGCGCCCCTCGGTCGCCTCGGCGTTGCCGGCGAACTCGCGCGCCAGCCGGATCACCGTATCGCGGCCGATCCCGGTATACGACTCCTGCCAGGCCGGCGTGTAGGCGTTGACCTCATCGTAGCTGGCCGGGTAGTCGCCCGGCAGCCCGCGCCCGACGCCGAAGCGCGCCATCAGCAGGTCGTAGGCAGTCGTGACCGGGACGCGCCCCTCGCTCGTCTCGACGTATCGCACCGGCACGCCACGGACCGACTCCTTCGCCTCAGCGAAGTCGTAGAATGCGACGTTCAGCACGTCCTCTTCGCGCCCAAGCATCGAGATCGCCGGGTCGAGCGGGCTGTCGTCGAGCCCATCCTGCAGCTTGAGGTTCCACTTGCCCGGCTCCGAGGCCCAGCGGAAGCCAACGGTCCCGGCCGGCATTCGCGGCTCGCTGCTGAGCTGGTCGTAGACGAGGAACTTCCAGTCGCCGTTTTCGACCCCGGCGTAGCGATCGACGCGGCCGGCCCGCAGCAGCCGCCCCGGCTGGTAGTGGTCGCCGTCCGGCTCCAGCGCGACGAGGAACGGCCCGTCGGTGTAGCGCTTGACGTAGTCAGCGAAGTAGGGGACGGTGCGGTTGGCGTGGAACTCGGTCAGGATAACGTGGTTGACGGCCATCCAGAGCGCGGTGTCCTGGCCGGCCTCGATCGGGATCCACCAGTCGGAATACTTGGCGACCTGGCTGAAGTCGGGCGCGACGACAACGAACTTCGTGCCCTCGTGCCGCGCCTCGGAGATGAAATGAACGTCCGGGGTGCGGGTCATGTTCAGGTTGGCGCCCATCGAGATGATGTACTTGCTGTTGTACCAGTCGGCGCTCTCGCAGACGTCGGTCTGGTCGCCCCAGATCTCGGGGAAGGCGTTTGGCAGGTCGGCGTACCAGTCGTAGAAGCTCATGTTCACGCCGCCGAAGAGCTGCAGGAAGCGCGAGCCGGCAGCGTAGGAGAGGTACGACATCGCCGGGATCGGCGAGAAGCCGAACACCCGATCGGGACCCCAGCGCCTGGCCGTGTAGAGGCAGGACGCGGCGACGATCTCGAGGACCTCGTCCCAGTTAGTGCGCCGGAAGCCGCCCTTGCCACGCGCTCGCTGGAAACGCAAGCGCTGGGCGTCGTCCTCGATCAGCGAGGCCCAGGCCTCGACCGGATCCTTGTGCTGGCGGCGGGCCGCTCGCCACAGGTCGAGCAGGGCGCCGCGCGCGTACGGGTACTTCACCCGGATCGGGCTGTAGACGTACCAGGAGGCGGAGATGCCACGCTGGCAGCCGCGCGGCTCGTAGGGCGGCAGGTTGGGGTCGAGCTGGGGGTAGTCGGTCTGCTGCATCTCCCAGGTGATGATGCCGTCCTTGACGTAGACCGCCCAGGAGCAGCCGCCGGTGCAGTTAACGCCGTGCGTGCTGCGGACGATGTTGTCGTGCTGCCAGCGGTTCCGATAGAACTCCTCCCAGCGGCGCGCCTTGGGGTTCACCAGGTCCTGAATCCAGCCCATCTCCTCCGACCTTCCACGCGAGGCACGCTGGCCCCTGCTCCTCAGCGCCGGGCGCCAGCCACCATCCGTCGCCGCACGCCGGTCAGACGCTCGCGCCACGTCAGCTTCGCGATGATCAGCAACACCGCCGCGACGGCGACCGCCAGCAGCGAGAGCTCGACGACCGTGTTGGCCGGCCGCTGGCTGACCGACGCCTGCTTGACGAACGCGACTAGGTCGCCACCCTCCTGCGGAGTGAGCGGCGTCTGCGTCCAGACGGCGCTCATCGTGACGGTCGCCGGCTGGGTGACGAACGAGGCGAGCCCGGCGTCACCCCACTTGCCGTAGCTGGCCGTCAGGTCCGGCCCGAGCCGGCCGCCACCGAGCGCGCCGATGCCGGCGACGCTGTGGCAGGCCATGCAGGGCGGTCCGCCGTTGGCGAAGCGCTTCTGCCCGATGAAGTACTCCTTGCCTCGCTCCGGGTCGCCGGCCGGCAGCGCTGGGGCCGGCGCGGCCGTCGTCCCGCCGGGCGCGGCGAGGTAGGCGATGACCGAATCGACCTGAGCGCCGCTCAGACCGAGGTTCGGCATCTGGACGTTGTTGAACTGCGCGAGCAGCCCGGTAGCGATCGGGTCGCCGGAGGCGATCATCCCCGGCGGGTCGCTGATCCAGCGGACGAGCCAATCGTGATCGCGAAGCTCCGTCACTCCGGCGAGGTCCGGCCCGACGAGGTTTCCGCCGCCGATGGTGTGGCAGGTGCTGCACTTCTCCTGAAACAGCGTCTGGCCCTCCTGGGCAGACGGCGCCGCGGCCATCGCCAGCACCGGTACGCCTGCCAGGGCGATCATCGCCAGCAGCAGCGGCATCCTCGCGCGCCGCCGGACCCGGGACACGACAGGTTCACGCCACATCGCCTCACCTCATTTGCCAGACGCGATCACCTCATGCGGGTCCCGACGTGCCGCTCCGCGCCGCGATGTAGGCCAGCACGTCGGCGACGCGCCGGAAGCTCGCCTCGCCGCCGCCCCGCACCTCCCGGACCCGCCAGCGCCACTCCGGCTCTTCGGCCATGCCGCGCGGCTCCAGCCACAGGACGATCACGAAGGCCACCGAGTCGGAGCGCCAGCTCGCGGGATCGTCGTAGGCGGGCTCGAGATCTGGTATCGCATCGTGCCCTTTCACGGGCCTTACACGCGGGGGCGGATTCTCTTTCGCCGGACCGTCAGGGAGGCATCACGCTCATCACCCGTCTCTCGCTCGGACAGGCTCGTCGACCGGCATCGCGTCACGCGCGGTGACCGGAGTGGGATACATGTAGGGGTGGAGGCTTTCGGTTGGCTTACACGGACCCGGCGGAACCGGAGGGCCGCGGCGGCTCGCCATCGCGGATGCGCTGGACGACGTCCTCGGTCTCGGGCATCGGCGCGATATCCAGCTCGCGGCGCAACAGCGCGCGAAGCTGCTCGTACTGGCGCAGCGCCTCATCGCGCCGCCCGGCCATCGCCAGGCACGCGATCAACCGACGCTGGGCCTCCTCGCGCAGCGGGTCGACCCGTAGCGCGCGTCGGTATGCGTCGATCGCCCGGTCGAGCTCTCCCTGGTCATGCGAGATCGCGGCGACGCGCTGCAGCGCGCCGAGGTACGTTTCGCGCAGGTGCTCGCGCTCCATCAGGCACCACTCATCGAACGGGTCGTCCTCCAGGAGGTCACCCCGGTAGAGACGCGCGGCCGCATCGTAGGCAGCCAGCGCCGTCGGCGCGTCACCAGCGGCTTCGGCCCGGCGAGCGACGCCGACGGCCGCGCGGAACTCGGCAATATCCAGCAAGCAACCTTCGGGATCGAACAAGTAGTGGTCGCCGCTCGTGCGCACCAGCGACCAGTCGCCGGACTCAGTGGCCGGTTCGATCAGCGCGCGGAGCGCGTGGACGACGCCGTAGAGCCGATTGGCGCCGGCCCGCGGGTCGCACTCCGGCCAGAGCCACTCGGTCAACATCTCGATCGGCACTGGCCGGCCGGCGTGCACCAGCAGAATCTTCAGCAGCGCCAGCGCCTTGCGGCGCTTGAACATCTCCGGCGCGACCGGCTCGCCGTCGCGCTCCAGCTCGAAGCGACCAAAGCAGCGAACGCGCAACCGCGGTTCATCCTCGACCGGCACGAGATCGACGACAGGCGGCGTGGGATGAAGCGACCGCCACATATCCGACTCGACTCCGCGCCGCGTCCTCTCCCGGTCGCGAGCAAGCCTGGCCAGCACAGCAGCCTGGTCGGCGACCTCGAGCAGCATTCGCAGGTGCCGGGTGGGCGGGGTAGGGAGCGCGTTGTGATAGACGAGCTGGATCACCCCGAGCGCCTCGCCGCCGTCCCGCACCGGCAGGCAGTAGTGCATCATCCCGTGGCCGAGCGCGCGGCGACAGGCGACGGGCCAGTTCGCGCGAGCGCCGTACAGGGCGAGGCCGTGCTTGCCGGCGAGCGCCGGACAGCCACCCGCGCCGCCAACTAGCACTGGGCAGCGGATGTCCTCCACATCGCCGGCAGCAACGCGTTGCGCTACCCCGCCCCGGTCGCTGGGGAGCACTACCGAGCCGCCGTCGGCCTCCGACTGGTCCAGAGCATGGCGCAGCACTGGCTCCAACAGCCGATCAGGTCCTGTCTTGTCAGCGGTCGAAGGTACGGACGTGTCGGCCCACATGTGCTCGCGCACCTGAAGAAATCCGGTTTGCAGTGCGGTCGCGATCGGCATGCTCGCCCAGGTCAGCAGGCGCTCGGTGGCCGACAGCGACACGTCCGGATCGCGCGACCCGAGGCAGATCGCGCCGATAACCCCCTGCGACAAGACCAGCGGCACGCAAAGATACGACCGGTAGCCCTTCTCCTTGACCCGCGAGCGAAGATAACGCGGGTCATCGACGAGCGCGTTCGTCGCGGCCGGCCGTTGGTCAACCATCACCCGACCGGGGAACCCCTCGCCGGGCGCGAAGCGGACGATCTGACAGAAGGCGCTGCGGAACGGCCCGCGGTAGGCCGTCAGGAGCATGTCCCGCCCCGCGGGCTCGGCCAGGAACAGCTCGGCCGACTCGGTCCCGGTGGCATCGCAGAGGATGTCGAGCGCGCGCTCCAGCCCGTGGGGGACGTCGGTAGCGGAGAGCGACGTGGCGAGCGTGGCCAGCGCCGCGAGGTCGCCGACGACGTCGGTGTCGGGCAGCCCACTCTCCCGATCCGCCCGCCGTCCGGCGATGGACAGGCGACCAACGGCGCCGCCGGGCGCAGCGGGAAGCGCGTTGAGATCGCAGCGCAACCGGACCGCGCTGCCGGAAATTCCCTTGAC
>DAOKZM010000021.1:11702-15499 GCA_035325665.1 Thermomicrobiales bacterium
GCGAAGTGGCCGGTCCGGATCGCCGTGAAGGCCGGGCAGTCGGGCCGGCACGCCGGACGGCCAAAGATGTCAAGGCCGCCGACGACCTCGTAGCACGGTCGCGACAACGCGCGCTCGGCCGGGAGGCCGGTCAGAGCGGCGGCAGCGTCGCTCCACTCGACAACCCGCTGCCGCGCGTCGATCGCGAACAGGCCCTCGCCCGGCGTGGTGGTTACCCCGGCTCCGCTCCCATCGACCGACCTACCTTCAAATTCAGGCGATCGTCCCGCGGGTCGGGCGCCGGCCCCATGAGCGGTCGCAGCGTCGTTTGGCGCTTCCATTATAGACCGATCGTCTGCCACGTCATCCGACAGGCTCGCAGAATCAGACGATCGCGCATCCGCAACACGCAACGAGACGGCGGCTACTTTCCGCCGAGCCGCTCCTCCAGCAACTCGCGCAGGACGACGGCGTCGTTGTGCTCGGTGTCCTTCGCGCCGTAGACCAGCGTTAGCTTCCCCGCCCGGGCGGCGTCGAGCAGCGGCCGCCAGGCATCCTCATTGTCCTCCAGCTCGCGCCGGTAGCGCTTCTGGAACTCGTCCCACTTCGCCGGGTCGTGGCCGAACCACTTGCGCAACTCGGTGCTGGGCGCGACCTCCTTCAGCCAGCCCTCGACGCGCAGATCCTCCTTCTTCACCCCACGCGGCCAGAGGCGATCGACGAGGTAGCGGGCGCCGTCGTCGTCCGATGCTGGCTCGTAGGCGCGTTTCAGTTGGATCATGGGACGGCTCCTGTCCGCTGAGATCGAAAGTATCTGAGCGGTAGCTATACTGAAGGCGTGCAACCCAGCGAGCACGCCGGTAGTAGCGTCGTCCGGAGCGAGCCTCAGTGGCGGAAATCCTGCGTTGCGAAGACCGCTGGGGCCGCTCGATCGTCCTGCATGACGATACATGGTACGAGAAGATCCTGATGGACCATGGCGAGGTCCCGAACGATCCAGCAATCCTCGGGCAGGTGCTTCGTGATCCGGATCGCGTCAACTTCGACGCGAAGCACGCAAGCGGAGAGAACTTCTACCGGCAAGGGCTGCTCCAGCATACGAGGCGACACCGCTATCTCAAGGTCGTGGTTCGATTTGAACAAGCGATAGGCGAATCTGAGGGAACGATCGTCTCTGCCTACGGCACGGCACATTATCAGAGTACCGGAGAACGGCGAAGATGGGGCACACGCGGCAACTGAAGAATCTGCTCGGGTACACGCCAGTCCTCCCTACCGAGGAGGACCTTGACATCGAGAAGGTCGTCGTTCGCTACCATCCCGACGCGGACACGCTCTATGTGCATTTCTACGGACTTGGCCAGCCCGCGGTAAGCGTCGATCTCAACGAGTATCTATACGTCCGGGTGAACGACGAGACCCGGCGAGTCATCGGCATCCAGATCGAGGGCTACCTCGAGTTCGCCGTGCGCGACGACCCGCGCTGGCTCGACTGGGCCGAGCTGGCGGGCATTGACCCGGCCGAGATCGAGCGCGTCCGCGCCGAGATCAGCCTGGACAAGAAGCGCGCGGCGGCGCTGCAGGCGACATTCGACGAGCTACAGCTGGCGACGGCCTGACCGTCGCTCAGCGCGCCGGCTCGCGGCCCAGCTGCTCGCGGAACGTGGCGCGGAGCTGCTCGCGAAGCTCCGGGCGCAGCAACACCTCGGCGGCGGTCCAGGCGAGCAACGTCGCGCCGGTCGCGGTGAGCTCGTCGGCGCGCTCGCTGCCGGCCGCCTCGGCAAAGCCGGGGGTATGACCAGAGACGCCCTTCTCGCAGATCTGGAGATACGGGTGGATCGTCGGCACGAGCTGGCTGACGTCGCCGATGTCGCTGGAGCCAACCCCGGTCGTCGCCGTCGGCGCCTCGTAGGGGATGCCGAGCTGCTCCAGGTTGCCGCGGAAGGTGTCGACCAGCGCGCTGTTGCAGACGCGCTGCTTGTAGCCGATCCCCTCCTCGATCTCGACCCGCGCGCCGGTCGCCAGCGCGGCGGCCTGGCAGATATCGCGGAACTGCTGCTTGAGCTTCTCGTGATAGGTCTGGTCGTTGGCGCGGACGAGGAAGCGGCCGGCGGCGTAGTCGGGGATGATGTTCGGCGCGTCGCCGCCGTGGGTGACGATGCCGTGGACGCGAGTCTGCGGCGGGAACGCCTGGCGCAACTGGTTGACCGAGAAGAAGACCTGCAGCAGCGCGTCGAGCGCGTTGATCCCCGCCTCCGGGGACGACGAGGCGTGCGACGCCTGGCCGTGGAAGGCGACGTCGTAGCGGGCGATGGCCAGCGAGCCGCGGTCGGCATAGGTCGTGTCGCGTGGGTGCATCATCATCACCGCGTCGAGGCCGTTGAAGATCCCCGCGTTGGCCATGATGACCTTGCCGCCGCCCCCCTCCTCGGCCGGCGTGCCGATTACCCTGATCGTGCCGGCGATGTCCGGCAGCGCCCGGCGCAGAGCGATCCCCGCTCCGACCCCCCAGGTCGCGATCAGGTTGTGGCCGCAGGCGTGACCCAGCTTCGGCAGCGCGTCGTACTCGGCCAGGATCGCCACGACCGGCTCGCCGCTGCCGTACGTCGCGACGAAGGCGGTCTCCAGGCCGGCGATGCCGCGCTCGACCTCGAAGCCGTGCTCCTCCAGCTCGCCGGTCAGCAGCTCGGCCGCGTGGCGCTCCTCGAAGGCCAGCTCGGGGCGTGCATGCAGGTCCTGCGAGATAGCCACCAGCCGCGGGTGCAGCGCCCGCGCCTCGGCCGCGATGCGCTCCTTGGCCTCGTCGATTCCGACCGTCGCCGTCATCCGCGCCCCCTCTCCGACTCGCTGGTCCACGGGCGGCACGGTCGCCGATCGTGCGGCGCTTGTCAAGCCACCGCCGGCTGGCGCTGGAGGCGGCGCATGGGCCACAATCAGGGCTAGCAACGTCAGACAGGAGCACACATGCAGACCCTCACTCGAACACCAGAGACCATCCGGGCCACGGTCTACGGCCTCGCCGGGGCGGCCTTCACCCTGCTCGCCATCGGCATCCCGACCGACGTCATCCCCAACCCGATCTTCACCCGCATGCTACCGGTTCGGCCGCAAGATTATGTCTTCCTGATTGTCACGGCGCTGCTCGGCGGTCTGCTGGCGGCGTCGTACGCGCTACCGCAGGCCAACGTCTGCTCGACCCAGCAGGGCAAGACGACGCTCGGCGGCTTCTTGTCGTTCTTCGCTATCGGCTGCCCGACCTGCAACAAGCTGGTCGTCCTGCTGCTCGGCAGCAGCGGCGCGGTGCGGTTGTTTGAGCCGATCCAGCCGATCCTCGCCGTCGCCTCGATGGCGCTGCTGGCGGCCGCCGTCGTCGTCCGCTGGCGTCCGGTCCTGCGGGCCGCCTCCGTCTAGACCCACCCACTTCGCTGGCACGGCTGGTGCGACCTCCGACGCGAGCCCGGACGGGCGAGCGAAGGAGTGAACGATGGAGCCACAGGAACGAACCGGCCGTGCCTTGGCGCCGGTCGGCCTCGCGATCGCGATTGTGGCGGTCTTCATTCTCTACCTGATTCTGACGCTGATCGGCGTGCTGGACTAGCGCGCCCGGCTTGGCCCGAACCATGCGACAAACGAGCCGAGGCAGCGACGATCCCTCCCTCGGGACGACGAACGACAGGACCCCGACGATGAGCGCAGCCCGGCGGCTGGCCAGCACGACGCTGGCAACGAGGTATGGCGATTTCAGGATGCACGTCTACCGCGAGAGCGAAGGCAAGGAGCACGTCACGCTGGACGTCGGCGAGGTAACCGACGGCCGG
>DAOKZM010000022.1:0-10403 GCA_035325665.1 Thermomicrobiales bacterium
CGCCTCGCGGCCAGCAACCGGCGCCGGCACGACGCGCACGCCGAACCGCTCGCCGTCGCGATAGCCGATCTCGACGAGCCTCTCGTCCGAGAACAGATCGTCCAGGATGCGCCGAGCGGCGACATCGGGGTCGCATCGCCCGATGTCTACCGCCTTCGCGCGGACGCCTGACCACTCCTGCGGCACTGTCTTGATGTAGCCCGCTAGCGCCCCGTCACCGGCGAATGCATTCTCCGGCGCGCCATCGACGGCAAACGTGCCGCCCTGTGCTATGGCGGCGAGGATCACCGCGCCGCCTGCCGCGGCAGCCGCCTCGAGGTCCGCCTGCAATGCCTGCGACACAAGGAACAGGGGCGTGAGGTTGTGGTCGAGTTCCGCCTGCGCGCGCGCTGGGTCGTCGAGCGCGACCGGATCATCGCGACCGAGCGTCGCCAGATGAACGAGCGCTGCGATCCGCCCATGCTGCGCGCGCAGACCGTCGACCAGAACCTGGACCCCGTCAGCATCGTCGATCGAGATCGAGCGGCCATCAATCCTCACCGACGCGCGGCCTTCGGCGGAGAGGAGCGACGCGACCTGCGCCCCGACGTCGCTCCCGTCGTCAATCAGGACGACGGCGCCGTCCGGGGCGAGTTGGCCCGCGCGGTTTACCGGGCCGATCGAGTATGGCTGCACCATGAACCGGCCGATCCGCTCGCCGGCCGGTTCATGGTCAAAAGGGCGGCGATCCTCCTTCGCGGCGGCGAGGGCCGGCGCGCTGGGAGCTGGCGCCATCAACGCCGCCAGCGCATCGACCACCTGGTTGAGCGTCCGGCTTGCGGTGATACGTTCGATGTCCGGTGTGGTTCCCTCCGGGACCGGCAACGACTGCATCATCGTCCCGGCAATCTCCACCCGCTTGATCGAGTCGATGCCGAGGTCCGCCTCGAGGTCGGCGTCGAGTCCGAGCATCTCCGGCGGGTAGCCGGTCCGGTCGCTGACGACCGAAAGGAGCAGCTCGATCAGCTGCTCGCGGCCGAGTGGCTGCTGACTCGCGACCGGGACGCTCTCCACAACGGGGGCAGGCGCGGGCGCCACCGGCTGCGGTGGCGGTGGCGCCGCCTCGACGACCGGGATCGGTTGGCGTGGCGGGGCCGGGGGAGCCTGCGAAACCGCCGGCGGCGGGGTCTCCACCCTCGAATGCCCGTTACTCGGTAGGGGCGCGGTATGCGGCGGGATCTCGACGACGCGCTCGCGCGGCACGACCGACGCCTCGATCCAGCGCTGCTCCGGAGCGGGGCGGTAGGCGCCGAGATAGGCGAGCATGACGCTGCGCTGGGTTTCCAGGAACTGCTGCATCACCTGCTGGTGACGAGCCATGACGTCGCTCACCCGGTCAGAACCACCAGCCAGCGGCGCGGGCGCTGATCCGTAGACGGCGGGGAGGTTCGCCTGCCCTGATGGGGCAACCGTGACGTCGCCCGCCTCGGGGACGTGAGACGTCGAAGCACCGTTGGGCACGGTGGATGTCATTGGGACGACTCCCTTCCTGGGTGCGGCGGTCACCTGGTGTGACCCGTTGGAAACGTGGTGACCGTTCGACGTAGGAGGCTGAATCGGCGGCAACGCCGTGGTGGCCGGCGAGCCGATCGCTGGAGGCCCTGCCGGAGTCGCGCTAGCCGTCGATTTGGTTGATGCCTGGACATCGCTAGATGTCGTGGTCGAGACTGAGACCGTGAGAGGCGCCTGGCGTCCCGCGCCGCGTGGCGCGGCGTTCGCCGGCCGGGCGCCGCCACCGTTGACGAGCCAGGTGGACGAGGAATGGGCCGGAGCGGCATCGGTCGGAAGCGCGCTCACGTCAAGCGCCTTGAGGCGTCGTCCGTGGAACAAGCGGTTCAGCTCGACCGGCACGCCCTCGGCCGCGAGGGCTGCCAGACAGTGCTGGAGCTGGACAACCCCGTTGCGGCCGGGCTGATCGACTGAGATCGCGAGGTGCGGGCGTCCTTCGAGGATGCTCCCGACGAGGCCGGTGAGAACGGTGCGCGGGCCAACTTCGACAAAGACCTGCGCCCCTGCCTCGTACATCGCCTCGATCTCGGCGACCCACTCGACCGGGCTGGTCAGGTGTTCGGCGAGCAGGCGCGCGATCGCGGTCGGATCGTCCGGATACGGCTCGGCGGTCGAGTTCGAGTAGACGGGGATCTGCGGCGACGCGATCGGCGTTCGCTGCAACAGCTCCGCCAAGCGACCTTGTGCCGGTGCGACATATGGCGAGTGGAAGGCGCAGGCGACCGGAAGGCGGCGCGCCCGAAGGCCATGAGCGTCGCACCACTCGATCGCGCGAGCAATCGACGCCTCGCCGCCGGAGATGACGGTCTGCTTCGGCGAGTTCAGATTGGCGAGCGTGATGTCCGGATCTGCCAGCAACGGCGCCAGTGCGTCACGAGGAGCGTCAACCGCCGCCATCGTTCCGCTCTCGCCGGTCGCACCCTCGCGCATGAACCGGCCACGGGCCTCCGACAGACGCAGCATATCCTCTTCGGTGATGCTGCCAGCCGCGGCCAGGGCGACGAACTCGCCGTAGCTGTGGCCGGCAACCATCGCCGGCGTGACCCCGAATGTGCGCAACAGCGAGCAGAAGGCAAGGTCCGTGACACCGAGCGCCGGCTGGGCGACGTTCGTCTCGGTGATGGCGGCGCGTTGCTGCTTTTCCTCCTCCGGTGTGAATCCGGGCGGAGGGAAGATGTAGCGGCTGAGCGGTTGATCCAGCATGCCGGAAAGCAGGTCATCCGCCCAGTCGAACATCTCGCGGACGTCGGGGAACGCCACCGCGACCTCGCGGCCCATGTTGGCGTATTGCGATCCCTGGCCGGGGAAGACGAACGCCACCTGCCGGTCGAGCGCGTAGCCCTGCTCGGCGAAGTGGACGCCGCTCGGCAGATGCTGACGATCCGCTGGTGACTGGATAACCTCGCGGGCGACGCGCAACTTGGCCGCGAGATCGCCCAGCGACTCCGCGACTATGGCCAGCGTCGGCCCCCCCGCCTTCGGCAGGTCGAGGTATAGCGAGTAGGCGAGGTCGGCCAGCGACGGCGTCGCGCCAGCGTCGAGCTGGGCGAGAAGCCTATCGACAGCGGTCGTCAGGTCGCCGCGCGAATTGCCGCGCCAGATCAACAACTCGGCCGGCATCCTGCCGACCATCGCCGCCGGTCCACCGAGGAAGTCGCCCTGATACTCCTCGAGCGCGAGGTGGAAGTCGGTCCCGCCGAACCCAAAGGCGCTGACGCCGGCCCGTCGCGGGTGGGAGCCACTACGGATCCACGGCCGCGTCTCGCTGTTGACGTAGAGCGGGCTATGCGGGAAATCAGCCTTGGGATTGGGACGGGTCACGCCGAGCGTTGGCGGCAGGACGCGATGGTGCAAGGCGAGAGCCGCCTTCATCAATCCAGCTACGCCGGCCGTCGCCTTTGTGTGCCCGATCATCGACTTCACCGAGCCAAGGGCTGAGCCCTGGGTAGCGGCTCCGGAACGTTCGAGCACCGTCGCCAGGGCTTCCACCTCAGCCTGGTCGCCCGCGACGGTCCCGGTGCCGTGCGCCTCGAACAGACCGACGGTCGCTGGCGAGTAGCCGGCGTGCGCGTAGGCGCGGTCGAGCGCGCGCATCTGCCCCTCGGGTCGCGGCGCGGTCATGCTGCGGTCGCGGCCATCGCTCGCCGCGCCAACGCCCTGGATGACGGCATAGATCCGGTCGCCGTCACGCTCGGCGTCGTCCAGCCGCTTGAGCACCATCGCGGCGAACCCCTCGCTGATGGCGATGCCGTCGGCGCCAGCGTCAAACGGCCGGCAGCGGCCGGTCGGCGAGAGCGCCTGGGTCTTGCTGAAGCAGAGGTAGGCGAACGGGTTCTGAATTGCGTCGACACCACCGACGATCGCCATGTCGCTGTTACCAGTCTGCAGGTCGCGGATCGCGAGGTAGACCGCGGCCAGCGACGACGCGCAAGCAGCGTCGACGGTGAAGTTCGCGCCGCCGAAATCGAAGCGGTTGGCGATCCGACCGGAGGCGACGTTCATCAAGAGACCTGGGAAGCTATCTTCGGTCCACTCCGGCAACAGGCCGTCCGCGTTCTGGTTGACATCCGTGGCCGAGTCCCCGAACAGCAGGGGCAGCCTCGAGCGGACCATGTAGCCGGCGGTCAGGTCGGCGCCGCCGCCGCCAGCGCCGAGGACGACCGACGTTCGCTCGCGGTCGAACGGACGCGTCGCGTAGCCCGCATCCTCAAGCGCCGCCTTGACGACCAGGAGACCGAGCAGCTGGAACGGCTCGATCGATTGCAGCGAGCGTGGCGGCATGCCGAACTCGACCGGGTCGAACAGGACGTCGTCGATGAAGCCGCCCCACTTCGAGTAGATCTTGTCCGGCTTGGAGCGGTCAGGATCGTAGTACTGGCGCCAATCCCACCGGCTGGCCGGGATCTCGGTCACGGCATCGACCTTGTCGACGACGTTGGCCCAGAACGTCTCGGCATCCGGCGCGCCCGGCAGGATGCTGCCGATTCCTACGACCGCTATCCGCGCCGGCGGCTGCGATGGCTTGTCATGCTTCTCGGGCATCGCCACGCGCTCGAGGACCTCAGCCGATCCGGCCGAAACGCTCGCGTGGAGTGCCGCCATCGGGATTACCTGCTCACGGAGCGCCGCGACCTGCCCGATCATGTACATGCCGCGCGCCCATTGCGCGTCTGAATCCATCGCGATCAGCTTGGGGGCCGCCGGGTCGCGGCCGTAATCAGGGTTACGGTCCACACCCTTCGACGCGATCCGTAGCCGCCCGATGTTCAGCTCTTCCAGCCGGTTGCGGATCTCCTCGCTCGACGTCGTCGTCCGCATCAGCTCCAACTTCTCGCCGTTGAAGTCGTCAACAAACGGCGATGGCAGGCAGCGCGTCGCGTGGCCGGGGCCGCTCTCGAGCAAGACCGTCTCGCCACACGAGACGGCAGCTGCCTGGAATCCCGACGTGATTGCCGCCGAGGCCACCGCCTCGTCAGTGAACAGATATGCGGTGCCGAGCAGGACGCCGACGCGAACGCCATGCGCCGCGAGCGGCGCCGCGATCGCTGCGACCATCGCCGCCGACGTGGCATCGTGGATGCCGCCAGCGAAGAGCACGTGAAGCTCGGTCGGGTCGACGACCCGCGGGAGGTCGGCCAGAAGGGTTCGCACCATCGTATCCCAGAGGACGAAGCTGGTCCGCGGTCCGACGTGCCCGCCACACTCGCGCCCTTCGAACACGAACCGGCGCGCGCCATCCTTGAGATAGAGGGCGAGCAGGCCCGGAGAGGGGACGTGCAGGTAAGTGGCGATGCCATCGGCTTCAAGTGATCGCGCCTGGTCCGGCCGGCCACCGGCGATGAGCGCGAATGGCGGCCGGTAGCGCCGGATGACCTCGAGTTGCTCGGCGCGGAGCGCGGACGGGACGAACCCGAGCACGCCAACTCCCCAGCGGCGGTCACCGAGGAGGCGTTCGGTCTCATCGAGGAGCGCATCTACCTCGTTCGCCCGCATAAGCGCCAACGCCAGGAACGCCAACGCCCCTGCCGAGGCGACCGCGGCGGCGAACACCGCCCGGTCACTCACCCGCGTCATCGGCCCCTGGACGATCGGGTATTGCACGCCGTGCGACATCGCCAGCGGCGAACCCTCCGCCAGCGGGTTCAGCTCTTGGGCGACCCGCATGTTGTCGACGACGCTCGCGCGGATCGCCTCGACGACCCCTCCGACCGTGACGAAGCGGTCGGCCAGGTGGCCGGCGAACGCCGCATCCTGCCCGATCGCCAGCGCATGCCGGTCCTGATCGGCCCAACCAACGGCCTCGCGAACAGCGGCGCGCCAGAGGCCCAGCGCCTGAGCCGGCTCGTGGCCCGCGAGCGCGATCGACGTCGCTATGTCGCGCAGTTGATCGACGGGCGCGAGGCCGGGCCGGGAGTAAACGCGAAGCTGCGCGCCGAGATCGCCACCGAGGCTGACCGTCTCGCTCCCGTCCATGGAGCGAATGCGCGCCCGCGTTGGTTCCGGCAACGGCGACTCGCGGGTCAGCAGGAGCTGATTGTCGAGGACGACGCCGGCCGCGCCAGCAACGGCACAGGCCGCGGCCGTGTGCAGTCCCACACCTCCCCAGGCCCAGACCGGCACGTTGAGACGCGCGATCAGGCGCTGGAGGAGGACAAACGCGCTCTCCTCACCCACCCAGCCGCCCGCCTCGTGGCCCTTAGCGATCACCGCATCGGCGCCGGCAGCTTCGGCCGCGCGGCCGACCTCCTCGGAGGTGGCGACGACGAACGCCCGACGACCAGCGGCATGGACGTCGCGCACGCCGGCGGCGACCGCGCCAGCCGACGACGGCATGATGCAGACGAGTTCGACCGCGGCGGGCGCCCGGTCGAGGATCGCCGCCCGCAGGTCGGCGGCGTCGCCGTCGAGCAGGACACCGAACCGGCCGCGACCGAAGGTCACGAGCCGGTCGATGGCGTCGACCGCCAGGCCGAGGTCTGCAACGAGTTCGAGGTTGAGGATTCCTATTGCCCCAGCGCGGCTACCGGCAATCGGGAGAGTCGGGTCCGGCATGCCCGGCGGGGAGCAGACGAGGATCTCGAACGCTGAGCGAGGGTGCACGGCTATTGTCCTCTTCGTAATGGTGGGCACATTCAGCGAAGTCTGTGCATAGAGTCCTTAGGACACGGCGCCGCGGGAGCTCGGTGGCATCTCGTGGACGACAAGAACCCGCGCCGGCCGGGATGCCTCCGGCGGCCGTCAATTAGACCGATGCATCCACGATAGCATCCATCTGCGCTGTGTCAACCGAACGCGACTATTGCCTCTGGTAACCATGCGCGTAAATGGCATCGCGCAGGGCACGAGACGCGGAATGACGCGCTGGCAAAGGACTACCCTGTTCAACCGGGCCGGCCTCGGCTATCGTATGTCGCGAATACGCCGCCGGACGGCCGCGCGGCTGCTGTCTCGAATCGTCTCGAGCTGAGAGGGTACCACGTGAGCCGAAGGGTGGCGGTGATCGGCCTCGACTGCGCGGAGCCGTCGCTCGTCTTTGACCGATGGATCGACGACCTTCCGCACATCCGGTCGCTCGTTGAGCGTGGGGTCTGGGGACGATTGCGGAGCGTCGATCCTCCGATCACCGTCCCGGCCTGGAGCTGCATGATGACCAGCCTAGATCCGGGCGACCTGGGCATCTACGGATTCCGAAACCGCACGGACCACAGTTATGACCGGCAGTTCGTCGCCGACTCGCGGGCGGTTCCGGTCGAGCGGCTGTGGGATCACCTGAGCCGGGCCGGCAAGCACGTCACGATCCTTGGCGTCCCTGGCACCTATCCGCCCGCGCCGGTCGCGGGCGAGCTCGTCTCCTGCTTTCTGACTCCGGACCCGCGCGCCGACCAGTACACGTACCCTGCCGAGCTCCGCGATGAGATCGAGCGCCTGGTCGGGCCCTATCAAGTCGACGTGCGGAACTATCGCCGGGCGGACCGCGATCGGATCCTCAACGAGATCTACGAGATGACCGAGCAGCATTTCGCCGTCGCCCGCCACCTGCTTGATACCCGTCCCTGGGACTTCTTCATGATGGTCGAGATCGGCGTCGACCGCATCCACCACGCATTCTGGAGCTTCCTCGACCCGGCGCATCGCAACTACGACCCCGAGCATCGCTACCGCGACGTCATCCGCAACTACTACCAGTCCCTCGACGATCAGATCGGGGAGTTGCTGGAGCGCTTCGACGACGACGATGCGATCTTCATCGTCTCGGACCACGGCGCCGAGGCGATGCAGGGAGCGATCTGCCTCAACGAGTGGCTGGTTCGGGAAGGGTATCTCGCGCTGCGGTCTGTGCCTGACGGCATCGCGCCACTCGACCTCAGCACGGTCGACTGGTCTCAGACACGTGTCTGGGGTGACGGCGGCTACTACGGCCGCATCTGGATCAACGTCCGCGGCCGCGAGCCGGAGGGGATCGTCGATCCCGCCGACTACGAAGCGCTCCGCGACGAGATCATCGGGAGGCGCGAGTCGTTGCCCGGCCCGGATGGCCGTCCGATCGGGACGCACATCCACCGGCCGGAAGATCTCTGGGCCGAGCAGCGCGGAGTCGCGCCGGACCTGATCGCCTACTTCGGGGATCTCGCCTGGCGGAGCAACGGCAGCGTCGGCCACGAGGCATACTACACCTTCGAGAACGACACCGGTCCCGACGACGCGAACCACGCCCGTGATGGCTTGTTCATCATGGCCGGCGCTGGCCTCCCAGCCGGTCGCCGCGACGGGCTCCGTCTCCTCGATATCGCCCCGACGATCCTCGATCTGTTCGGGTTCCCCCCGCTGGACGGTATGCGTGGCCGCGTCATCTCGTCCCACCAGTTGCCCGAATCTGAAATCGCGCTCGGATAACCCCGAATAACACGACCGCCGGCTTACCTGAAACGTTACAATAATGTAAGAATACGGATCGCGCCGGAGCGCTGTGGGGACAGTCCGGCGCGGTTGTGACACGCCACGGCGTGTCACGGGAAACGACGCCGCGGTGGGCGGCGGAGGATGGGAATCTCGAAGAGGTAGAGACGTGAACGGAAAGACGCGGCGCGCGTGGCGCGTCACACGGATCGGCATGCTCCTCGCACTCCTGCTCGTCGGCTGCGCCGGGGCGACGGCGCCCGTTTCTACTGGGACGGCAGGCGCCGCGACCATTGCCTGGCCTGAGATCTCGTTCATCGACTCCGCGACCGGCAGCTGCAAGGTGACCGACGCGCAACTGATGATCAGGGGCGGCGGTGACCAGGACTGGTCGCATACCACCGACCGCATCGTCTACGATCAACTCGACGCCAATAAGATCTTTCAGCTGTATACGATGAACTCGGACGGCTCGGGCACGACTTGCCTGACCTGCGCAGCCAAGACCGGGTCGCCCGCGGTGAACCAGCACAAGTTCAACCCGTCGTGGCATCCGTCCGGGCAGTTCATCGTCGTCCAGGTGGAGATGAAGAGTCACTGGCTGAGCTGGCTGAAGACCCAGCCGATGACGACCGAGCTTCTGCAGAACGGGCTGTGGAACGACCTCTACCTGGTCAGCGCCGACGGGTCGTCCTGGCAGAAGCTGACGAGCACGAGCAGCAGCATCACCGACGGCGTGCTCGCGCCGGTCTTCTCTCCCGACGGGACGAAGCTCATGTGGTCGCGGCTGATCGCACCGGCCTCGAAGGCGACGCCGTTCGGCGCCTGGAAGTTGATGCTCGGCGACTTCGCGCTTAACGGCGGTGTCGCGAGCCTGACGAACGTGCGTGATATCACGCCGGCCGGCGCCACCTTCATCGAGTCGCACGGGTTCGCTCCGGACTCGAAGTCGGTCCTGTTCACCTCCGATATCGGAGTAACGAGCACCTGGGAAAAGCACATCTGGTCGATGGACCTAGCGACTGGCGCGGTCCAGAACTTGACGCCGAACGTCCACTGGAACGAGCACGCGTACTACAGCCCGGACGGGTCGAAGATCGCGTTTATGTCCAGCTTGCCGTTCCTGTGGTCGTTCCTGAAGACCGAAGTCATCCTGATGAACGCCGACGGCAGCAACGTCGTCCGGCTGACGCACTTCAACTCGCCCGGCTTCCCGGAGTCGACTGCCGAGCAGAGCGCAGCAACGCGGGTGCGCTGGAACGCCGCCGGGACCAAGATGCTGGTGACGCAGCAGATGGCGGACACCTACCCGGCCCGGAACATGTGGATGCTGACCTTCGCCGGAGCCTGTGGGATGGCGGGGAACTAACCGCCCGTTCCAACTAACGCCCCGCCGACGCGCTCGGCGGGGCGTTGCCCTCCTCGTCAGCGACGCAGGACGGCTACTCCGCTTCGGCACGACCCAGCTGGCGGTCATCCGCTTCGGCAAATTTCAACGCTTTCTTCATTCTTTGGTCTTTAACGCGAACCTGATCGTCTGGTATTTACAGCCACCCCGCAAGGTGCGATGATGCGAGCGTGCGGATAAACTCGCCGGTGGCGCCGCCGCCCCGAGACCGCCTCACACCCGGTCGCTCGAAGGTCGTGCCGCGGCGCCGACCGTGATGCCCCGAGCCATCAAGCCCTCGGTTCGTTCGGGCCAACGTTATAGATCAAACCGTGGAGGGAGCCGTTCCATTGCCCGCAATGTCGAATGACGCACGACTGATCCCGCCGTTCGGCGGCCGGCTCGTTGATCTGATGGTCAACGGCGAGGCTGCCGAGGATCTCCGCGCTCACGCGCAGTTGATTCCCTCGATCCAGATCTCCGAGCGATCCGCCTGCGACCTCGAGATGCTGGCAATCGGCGCCTTCTCGCCGCTGGACCGCTTCATGGACGCGGCGGACCACGCTCGTGT
>DAOKZM010000022.1:10413-15483 GCA_035325665.1 Thermomicrobiales bacterium
ACGGCGCCGCGTGCAACAACCGGCTCAACATGTTCGACGAGATGCGGCTCGCCGACGGGACGCTGTTCCCGATGCCGGTCATCCTGCCGGTCGACCCATCGGACGCGATCGCAGTCGGCCAGGACATCGCGCTACGTAGCTCCAAGAACGAGCTCCTCGCGGTGATGACGATCGACAACGTGTTCGCATGGGACGCCGACGAGGTGGCGGCCAAGGCGTTCGGATCGCTCGACCCGCGCCACCCGCTCGTCGCCGAGATGGGGCGCTGGGGACCGCTTGCGATCAGTGGCCCGCTCCGGGTGCTGCAGCTACCCGCCCACTACGACTTCCGTGACCTTCGGCTCACGCCAGCGCAAACTCGCGAACGGCTTGGCGCGATCGGCCGTCGCAACGTCGTCGCCTTTCAGACCCGCAACCCGCTCCATCGCGTCCACGAGGAGCTGACCAAGCGCGCCGCCGAGGCGATCGACGGCGTGCTGCTGCTCCATCCGTCGGTCGGGATGACGAAGCCGGGAGATGTCGACCACTATACACGGGTGCGCACCTACGCCGCGCTCGCCGAGCGGCACTACGAGCCGGGGCGAATCCTGCTCTCTCTGCTGCCGCTGGCGATGCGAATGGGTGGGCCGCGCGAGGCACTCTGGCACGCGATTATCCGGCGGAATTACGGCGCCAACCACTTCATCGTCGGCCGCGACCACGCCAGCCCCGGCAACGACTCGACCGGCCAGCCGTTCTACGGGCCCTACGACGCGCAGGAACTGGTTTCACGGCACAGCGCCGAGATAGGCGTAACAGTGGTCCCGTTCAGCGAACTGGTCTATCTGCCGGACGAGAAGCGCTACGAAGAGGTGTCGCGCATCCCGGAGGGGACACGCACCGCGAAGATCTCGGGGACTCAGGTCCGCGAAGAATTCCTCAACCTCGGCCGCAAGCTGCCGGGCTGGTTCAGCCGCCGGGAGGTGGCCGAGATTCTGGCCGAGACCTACCCCCCGCGCCACCGCCAGGGCGCCTGCATCTGGTTCACCGGGCTGAGTGGCGCCGGCAAGTCGACCACCGCCGAGGTGTTGACGGTGCTGCTGCTCGAGCGCGGCCGGCAGGTTACGGTGCTCGACGGCGACGTCGTGCGGACACATCTGTCGAAGGGCCTGGGTTTCAGCAAGGAGGACCGCGAGACGAACATCCGGCGCATCGGCTTCGTCGCCGCGGAGATCGTCCGCCACGGCGGTGTCGTCATCGGCGCCGCGATCAGCCCGTACCGCGCCACGCGCGACGAGGTCCGCGAGATGGTCGGCGCCGACCGGTTCATCGAGGTCTTCGTCGACACGCCACTGGAGGTCTGCGAGTCGCGCGACTCGAAGGGGCTATACGCCAAGGCGCGCCGCGGTGAGATCAGCGACTTCACCGGCATCAATGACCCCTACGAGCCGCCGGTCACGCCGGAGATCACGCTCGACACCGTGACGAGCTCCCCGGAGGAGAACGCGGCCCGCATCGTCGAGTACCTGGTCGCGCAGGGGTTCGTCCGCCCTGACGAGCGCTGGACGAACGGGATCGTTGCGACCGAAGTCGCCCGTCCGGGCTAGGAGCTCAATAGCCTGCCGGTCAGCGCCCTCGGGGGCGTTGACCGGCAGGAGGCAGATGGGTCAGGTTGCGACCCTTGCCCCGGTGCTCGTCGTAGTAGGTGAAGCCGCCGGGATATTCCCGCACCAGCCCGCCGTCGAGTTCGATGATGCGGTCGCAGATCCGGTCCAGGAAATAGCGATCGTGCGAGATGGTGAGGATCGTCCCGCCGAAGTCGATGAGGGCCGCTTCCAGCTCCTCGATCGACGGCAGGTCAAGGTTGTTGGTCGGCTCGTCGAGGAGCAGGAAGTTCGCGCCGCGCAGGATCAACAGCGCGATCTGTAGCCGGCTTCGCTCGCCGCCGCTGAGCTTTCCGACCTGGGTCATCGCGTCCTCACGGGTGAAGAGCAGCCCGACCAGAAACCCGATCGCCTGCTGCTCGGTCATCGCCCGCGCCGAGCGCACCAGCTCGAGCGGCGTCCGCGTTGGGTCGAGCGTCTCCTGCTCCTGTGCGTAGTAGCCAGGCACGATCGAGGGACCGATCCGCACGCGCCCGCTCGTCGCCTCCTCCTCGCCGAGGATAAGCCGGAAGAGCGTCGTCTTGCCGGCGCCGTTCTCGCCGACGATCCCGACTCGCTCACCGTGGGTCAGCTCGAGGTCGAACGGTTGCAGGACCTCCCGATCGCCGTAGGACTTGGACAGCCCCTTCAGCTCCAACACGAGCATCGAGCCACGGTCGGCGGAGAACTCGACGTCGATACGGCGCCGGTCGATCACCGGAACCGGCGTCTCGGCGAGGCGCTCGCGCTCGATCTCCAAAATACGCCAGCGGTTGCCGGCCCGGGCGGCGAACTTGGGGTTCTGCCGCGCCCACTGGGTTAGCTGCTCGGCGCTCGCCTTGAGCTTCTTCAGCTCGCGCTGACGCAACTCGTACACTTGCGCGTCACGCTCCAGCCGCTCGCGCTTCTGCTTGATGAAGCGAGTGTAGTTGCCCGGGTACTTCGTCACCCGCCCGTCCTCCAGCTCGACAATGCTGGTCGCGACGCGGTCGATGAAGTAGCGGTCATGCGAGATGACGACCGTGCCGCCGCGGCGGCCGACGAGGTAGCTCTCCAGCCACGCCTTCGCCCCGGCGTCGAGGTGGTTGTCGGGCTCGTCGAGGAGGAGCAGGTCGGACTCCTCAAGCAGGCACTGGGCTAGCCCGACGATGCGCTTCTCGCCGCCACTGAGCGCCTCGATCGGCAGGTCCCAGCGGTCGTGGGGCAGACCGAGGGCAGCCAGCGTCTGCTCGACGCGCGCCTCGGTCGGCATGGCCGGTGTCGCATCCAAACGCTCCATCATCTCGGCGTACTCGGCGAGCACTCGCTCCAGCTGGTCGTCGTCCAGATCCCCGCCCATCTGCTGCTCGAGCTCGCGCAGCCGGCCGTCGAGGGCGCCTGTGTCGCCACCGGCAAGCGCGACGATCTCCCGGACGGTGTGGCCCGGCTCAAACGCCGGCTGCTGGGCCAGGTAGCCCACTCGCAGCCCCCGCTGGCGCGCGACGGCGCCAGTTCCCGACGTAATGTCTCCGACAAGGAGCCGCAGCAGCGAGCTCTTACCGGCGCCGTTCTCACCGACGAGCGCGATCCGCTCGTCGTCGCGGACCTCGAACGTCAGCCCGTTGAAGACCTCGTTCCCGCCGTAGACGACGCCAACCTCGCTCGCCTGGACCAGAATGGCCACGGCGCCCCACGCTTCCCGACTCTCAAGGACGAACGGAATTGCCGGCGCGATGCCGGCGCCGCCTGAGGGTAACACGGGGCGGTCCGCGCGCGACTGTCCGTCCGTCCGCGACGGCCGCGCCAACCGGACAGGTCAATGGCCGGCAAATATTGACCCCGGACGTCCAGCGAAACACGTCGGGGGTCAACAGGGGTTGGGGAGGTAGAGGAATCGGGGTTAGCGCGCCTTGCGGAGGATCGCCAGCCAGTCGCGCTTGGCGCGTACGCGATTGAGCTCGCTGAGGTTGTGCTCGGCCATTCGGACCAGCAGGTAGTTGTCCATCATTCGTCTCCTCGTCTTTCTCTGGTTAGCGCATCGTCGGGACGATTGGAGCTGCGACTCGGCTCTGTGGCTCGCCTGCCGATGTCGGATACGACAGATATTCCGAATCCCAGAGCGTTTCTGACCGCTTCTTCGTTATCTGGCAGTAGGCCATCACCATCTCCTCTCATCTGGTAGGGACTATACACTAGTCCTAAGCCGTTGTCAACTGTTTTGCTGTGATTGTTTCGAATTGGTTCGCGGCGGATCAGAATCAGTCCATGGACGCCCTGCTAGTGGCGGAGGGTTCTGCGCCATCAACCTCCGACGCGCTACCATTACCGGCGCTGCCGCGGTCGGCCCATCCGTTTCATCGGGAGACGAGAGCAGCCCGTGCTGGTTGAACTGGCAATTCACAATCTGGCCGTCATCCGCGAGACGCGGATGGCCTTTGGACCGGGGCTCAATGCGCTGACCGGCGAGACCGGCGCTGGCAAGTCGATGGTGATCGACGCCCTTAGTGCGGTGCTGGGCGCACGAACCTCGGCCGAGATCGTCCGCACTGGAGCCAACGGCGCCTGGGTCGAGGCCGTCTTCGACATCTCCCGCGCCGCGGCACGGGAGCGTATCCTCGCGGCGTTGGCCGAGGCCGGCATCGAGCAGGATCCCGACGAGCCGCTTATCCTCAGCCGCGACATCAACGTGGCGGGTCGCTCGACCGCGCGGATCGCAAACCGGACGGTGACGGCCGGTGTGCTGGCTCGCATCGGTGAGTTGCTGGTTGACATCCACGGCCAGAGCGACCACCTGTCGCTGCTGCGGCCGTCCGTCCAGCTCGACCTGATCGACCACTTCGCCGGGACAGAGGCGATGCGAGAGGAGTTGGCGTCAGCGCTCGATGAATGGAACCGGCTGCGAACGCGCATCCACGATTTCGACGAGGAGCAGCGACGCGCCGCCCAGCGCATCGACCTGCTCCGGTTCCAGTCGGAGGAGCTGGCAGCAGCCAACGTCCAGCTCGGCGAGGACGAAGCCTTGCAACAGGAGCGCGCCCGCCTGGCGAACGCCGAGCGGCTGCTCCACGCCGCCGCCGACGCGCAAACCGCGCTGGCCGGTGATCCGACGGCGCCAGACAGCGCCGGGGCGATCGATCTCCTCCGCGCCGCCGGCCGGCTGATCGGCGATATCGCCGCGGTCGATTCCTCCTTCGAGCCGGTGCTCACCCGCACCAACGACGCGGTCTTCGCGCTCGAGGACGTGGCCGCCGAGGTCCGCGACTATGCCGAGAAGGTCGAGCTCGACCCCCGGCGCCTCGAGACCGTCGAGGAGCGGCTCGATCTGCTCCGGCGCCTGAAGCGCAAGTACGGCCCGACTCTCGCCGAGGTGCTGGCCTACGCCGACGAGGGCGGGACCGAGCTCGCTCAGCTGGAATCGGCCGAGCACGATATCGACGCGCTGCGCGCTGAGGAGGAGGAGCGCCGCCTG
>DAOKZM010000023.1:0-2101 GCA_035325665.1 Thermomicrobiales bacterium
GATCGCGGCTGGGCTGGTCCAACTGCGCCAACCGACTGCGGATGGCCGCCTGGACCGTCGCTGGCAGCTCGACGTGCTCCATCCGTGGCGGTTGCTGATCCGCCTGCCAGATGCCCTTCTCCACCAGCGACCGGACGAGCTCGACCGTGAAGAGCGGGTTGCCCTCCGCCTCCTGATACGTCTGCTCCGCAAGCTCGGCGACTGGATCGGGGATGATCGCCTGGACCAGCTCGGCGGTCATCGCGACCGTGAGCGGCGGAATGGCCAACCGCTCGAGCCACCCTTCATATTCGAGGCTATCGAGGATGCGTCGCACCATCTCGGAGGTGTCGTCGCTGCGCAGGGTCACGAAGAAGCGTGTGTCGCGCAGGGCGTCGTGCCGGACCAGGTAGGCTAGCAGGTGCAACGTCTCGCTGTCCGCCCAGTGCACGTCCTCCAGGATGAGGAGGCGCGGCGGCGGGAGCGCCGCCAGCAGATGCGCGACGCCCTCGAAGAGCCGCCGTCGCTCCTGCTGCGGATCCAGGGGTGATGGCTCGGGCAGGTTGTGGCGCGGCGCGTTGATCTCGGGCAGCAGGCGAGCGACCTCGACGAGCCAGGTGTCCGGCAGGCGCAGCCGATCGACATCGAGCAGTGTTGGCTGGCTGCGGAGGGCTTCGACGAAGGGGTGGTACGGCAGCCCCTGGGCATCCTGGTAGCTATGCCCGAGCAGGAGCGTCCATCGCTCGCCACTCTCCGCGAGCCATGCCGGGAGCTCTTCGACCAGCCGCGTCTTGCCGATGCCGGCTTCGCCCTCGATCACGATCATCCTGGGCTGGCGGGCGATGTCGCCCGCCAGCGCGTCGCGCAACCGCCGCAGCTCGCGGTCGCGCCCGATCAGTGGATAGCGGAAGCGCTGGGTGGCCTCGGGGCCGGCGCGCGGCGGCACGGGCGCAGCGCCCGCGGCCGGCGTGTCGCCGCGCGCGATGGTATCGCGAAGCGCGCGCGTCTCGGGCGCCGGGTCGGCGTCGAACGTCTCACGCAGCGCTCGCTCACAGGCCCGGAACTGCGCGAGGGCGCTCGCGCGGTTGCCCTCCTCATGATGCAGCCGCATCAGCGTGCGGTGCATCGCCTCCTGCGCTGGGTCGATCGCCAGGGCACGCTGCCCGGCGTCGATCGCGGCGATGCGTTGGCCGCGTAGCTGGTACGCCGCGACGAGCCGACGGTAGACCGCCAGGACGCGATCTTGCCACTCCTCCCGCTCCTGCCGCAGCCAGGATTCCGCGCCCTCACTATCACGGAGTTCGAAACCAGCCAGAAACTGGCCACGATACAGGGCAACCGCCGTTTCGAGCACGCGCGGGTTGTCTTCGCCGCTGACTGTCGTCAGACGGCGAAACTGCTCCAGATCGGAGACGACGGCGTCGTCCGGTTGCCAGGTCAGCCGATCCCCCGCGCTGTGGATGGGAAACGGCGCGACGCGGCGCAGCCGACTCAACGCCGTGCTGAGGCTGTTGCGGGCCGCCGCGTCGTCCGACTCCTCCCAGAGCAGCGCCGCTAGATGGCTGCGGCCGTGTGGCTGCCCCGGGTGCGCCGCAAGGTAATAGAGCAGCGCCGCCGACTTGCGGTAGACGAGCGGGCACTCCAGTGCGCCGACGTGGACGGTTGGTCCTCCGAGGAGTGCGATGGTTAGGCTGTCGGGGTGATGGTCGGGCTGGCTCGTGCCCTGCTCGCGCTCGCTCGCGTGCATGCGGGAGTATCCCCGATCGCGGGCCCCGCCCCGTCGGGCGGGGTGTCACCAGCCGAGCAGATGCGGCCCGCTCGGCAGATGGCTCGCCCGTCCCCGCCCGTGTGCGGGGCGGCACAAGCCTCGATAGAGGGCGTGCTGTTGCCATAATAGCGAACTCGGTCAACACCGGACTGCAGGAGGATACGAGCGCTCGTCGAGGCGGCGTATCGAGCGCTCCCGCGTCCGTTGGCACGTTTGACGCTCGTCGGCGCGGCGACCTATGATGCCCAGGCCGCCGGGACGACCGGGCGCGACTGAGGAACAGGAATTCGGGGTCGAGCGATGCATACCCGTGACGAGATCCGGCTGACGACGCTAGCGTCTTGCGCCGGCTGA
>DAOKZM010000023.1:2111-14414 GCA_035325665.1 Thermomicrobiales bacterium
CGCTGACTCGCGAGTACCAGCGCAAGCTGGAGAACGTGCTGTTCTAGCCGTAGTCGCGTGCCGCAATTCCGTTTGACGACTGCTGCCGCCCATCGCTACGATGGGCGGCACGTTTCCGTTGGTTACTGATGAATCTGGAGTGCCAGGCATGCATACCCGTGACGAGATCCGGCTGACGACGCCCTCGTCCTGCGCCGGCTGAGCGGCCAAGCTCGCGCCAGGGGCCCTGGCGCAGGTGCTCGCGCCGCTGTCGGTCGCGGCAACCGACCCGAACCTGCTGGTCGGGCTGCAGACGAGCGACGACGCGGCGGTCTACAAGCTGTCCGATGGGCAGGCGATCGTCCAGACGGTGGACTTCTTTCCGCCGGTCGTCGATGACCCGTACCTATACGGGGCGATCGCGGCGGCGAACTCGATGAGCGACGTCTTCGCGATGGGCGGCGACGTGCTGCTCGGCCTGAACATCGCCGCCTTCCCGGACGACCTGTCGCTCGACATCCTGACCCGCATCTTCGAGGGCGGCGCGGCTAAGGCGGCCGAGGCGGGCATGATCATCGCCGGCGGCCACACCGTGACCGACGACGAGCCGAAGTACGGCATCGTCGTCACCGGCACGATCGACCCGGCGCGGATTCTGACCAAGGCCGGCGCGCGGCCGGGCGACCGGCTGTTCCTGACCAAGCCGCTCGGCGCCGGGGTGATTACGACGGCGATCAAGCAGGAGGGGGCCGACCCGGCCGACGCCGACGCGGCGATCGCCAGCATGCTGACTCTCAACCAGGCGTCGTCGCGGCTGGTCCGCGCCAGCGGCGCGAACGCCTGCACCGACGTCACCGGCTATGGTCTGCTTGGCCACCTGACCGAGATGGCGGTCAAGAGCGGCATCGGGTTCGACCTCGACGCGGCGTCGCTGCCCTGGCTGCCGGGAGCGATGCGCTATGCGGCCGAGGGGCGCTTCCCCGGCGGTAGCGACCGGAACCGGAGTTACTACGAGTCGCTGCCCGAGTGCGGCGTCACCCACGCCGACGACCTGAGCGAGGACACGGTCCGGCTGCTCTACAGTCCGGAGACGTCCGGCGGGCTGCTCGTCGCGATCTCTGACGACGACGCCGGCGCGCTCGTCGCCGCCTTCGCCGACGCCGGCCTGCCGTTATGGAAGATCGGCCGCGCCCGCGAGGGCGCCGGCATCGCCGTGCGGTAGGGGGCGGATGCACGAGCGGCTGGGGGCGCAGGTGGTAATGGTCGGGCCGAGAGTGCGGCCCGCGGGCCGCGGACAGGGCGAGCCCTGTCCCTACGGAGCGTTTACGCGCTCGGGTCTTCTCCATGATCTTGACCGTTCGCGGGGGTGGGCGCCTGCGGGCGCCGGACAGGCCAGGTCCTGTCCGTACGGAGCCGTCGACATCGTCTCTCCTCTCTTCGTCTCCCCCTCCCTTCGCAGGGGAGGGGGCGGGGGGAGGGGTCGTTCCCCTCATCCCTCATCCCTCCCATGACCACCTGGCGCGAGCGGATGACCTCGCTGGGGGTCGAGCCGAGCAAGGCGCTGGGGCAGAACTTCCTGCACGACCGCGGGATCGTCCGGCGGATTGCCGAGGCGGCTGGGATCGAGCCGGGCGAGACGGCGCTGGAGATCGGGCCGGGGCTGGGCATCCTGACCGAGGAGCTGGCGGCGCGGGCCAGGCGGGTCGTCGCGGTCGAACTGGACCGCCGGCTGGCGGCGCACCTGCCGGAGGTGATGCCGGCCAATGTCGAGGTCGTCGAGGGAGACGCGCTGGCGCTCGACCTGGCGGGGTTGGCCGGACCACGCTACTCGGTCGTCGCCAACCTGCCCTACTCGGTCGGGACGGCGATCGTCCGGCGGCTGCAGGAGGCCGAACCGCCGCCGCGCGTGTTGACGGTGATGGTCCAGCGTGAGGTGGCCGAGCGGATGACGGCCGCGCCGCCGGAGATGAGTCTGCTCGGCGTCGCCGTCCAGTTCTACGGCATGCCGCGGGTGCTGTTCCGCGTCGGCGGGGGCGCGTTCATCCCACCGCCGCGGGTCGAGTCGGCCGTCGTGCGGATCGAGACGCGGGAGCCGCCGCTGCCGCGCGAGGAGCACGCCGCGTTCTTCCGCGTCGTCCAAGCCGGGTTCTCACAACGCCGTAAGCCGTTGGCGAACGCGCTGACGGGCGGGCTGCCGGCCGCGCGGGACGACGTCGTCGCCGCGTTGGAGGCGGCCGGAGTGCGGCCCGAGGAACGCGCCGAGCGGCTGCGGGTGGCGGACTGGGTCGCGGTCTACCGGGCGCTCGTCGCAGATGAGGTGATGTCGTGAGCAGGCCGGCCACGCTGGTCGCGCTCGCGCCGGCCAAGATGAACCTCGGGCTGGAGGTCGTCGCCCGGCGCCACGACGGCTACCATGAGATCGTGACGATCCTCCAGACGATCACGCTCAGCGACCGCTTCGAATGGCGCGAGACCGGCCGCCCATTCCATTATTACGGTCCGGCCGGCGTGCCGGCGGATATCGACCTCGTCGTCCGAGCGCTGGCGCTCGCGCCGGACCGCGACGGCTGGACCGGCGATCTACGCGTGGTCAAGCAGGTCCCGGCGGCGGCGGGGTTGGGCGGGGGGTCGTCCAATGCCGCGCTGGCGCTGCGGCTGGCGCTGCCGGATGTGGACGACGCGACGCTGGCCGGCCACGCCGCGCGGCTCGGCAGCGACGTGCCGTTCTTCCTCGGCCCGACCGGCCGCGCCCTCGCGACTGGCGCCGGGACGATGCTCGATGTGCTGTCACCTTCGCCGCTCTGGGTCGTCCTAGTGACGCCGGAGCTGGAGATCGCCGGCAAGACCGCCGCGCTCTACGGCGGGCTCCTGGCGGGCGATTTCACCGACGGGTCGGCCGTCCGCGCGCTTGCCGCAGGCAAGACGTGGCCGCGAGAGATTCCCAACGCGTTCCTCCGACAGCTCCTCGACCGCGCGGAGGTACGGTACGCTTACAACTGTCTGTGGCGGGCGGGAGCGACGCGCGTGACGGCCAGCGGCGCTGGACCGACGGTCTTCGCTCTTGCCACGAGCTGGGCCGAGGCAGCCGCGATCGCGGCGCGAGTCCCGGCGGGCGCGGGCACGACCCGGGTGGCGCGGTCGGCTGGAGCGCCGGACGGCGACGCCGCCAGGCGGATGGCGCTGGCGCTGCGCGGCCGGCGCGACTGACCGCTGGAGGTCGGCTGGTGGAGCAACAGGACACGGTGCTCAACGGGCGCTATCGCCTGGGCGAGGTCCTCGGCGAAGGGGGCATGGCCGTCGTCTACCGTGCCCAGGACTTGCTGCTCAACCGCGCCGTGGCGGTCAAGGTCCTGCGCCGCCAGTACGCGACCGATGAGGGCTTCCTGCGCCGCTTCGAGCGCGAGGCCCAGGCGGCGGCACGCTTCTCCCACCCGAACATCGTCAATGTCTACGACGTCGGAACCGACGGTGACCGGCACTACATCGTTCAGGAATACATCCGCGGCCCGAACCTGAAGGAGCTGATTCGTCGTCAGGGGCCATTCTCGGTCGATGGCGCGGTCTTCATCATCGGCCAGGTCGCGTCGGCGCTGGACTACGCGCACCAGCACGGGCTGGTCCATCGCGACATCAAGCCGCAGAACATCCTCGTGGACCGCGACGGCAACGCCAAGGTCGTCGATTTCGGCATCGCCAAGGGAGCACAGGACGTCAACCTGACCGAGGCCGGCACTGGCATGGGGACCGTCCACTACGTCTCGCCGGAACAGGCGCGCGGCGAGCCGGCGACGCCGTCCTCGGATCTCTACTCGACCGGCGTCGTCCTGTTCGAGATGCTGACCAAGCGGTTGCCGTTCGAGGCGGACACGCCGGTCGGCGTCGCGATGCAGCACGTCAACACGCCAGCGCCAGCGCCGTCGACCCACAACCCCGCGATCCCGCCGGCCGTCGATGCGATCGTCCTCAAGGCCCTGGCGAAGGACCCCACCCAACGCTACCCGAGCGGCAGCGCTCTCGCGGGCGCCCTCCGCCACTGGAAGCTGCCGGTCCGCCCGCCGGTCCCGGCGGGCGACAAGACACGGACGGCGCCGCAGACGCAGGCTCCTCTCCCTCCCGGGCGCCGCTCCGCGCGCCCGGCCGAGCAGCCACTGGTGGTGCGCGGCAGCGGCAGCGTCCGCCAGCAGACCGGGCAGCTGACGACGCGCCCGGCAACCGGCCGGCGCGACGTGCGCGCCTATCGCGGCTACCAGGCGCCCGAGACGCGCGCCAACCGGGACGACGTCGGCTGCGCCACCTGGCTGATCGGCTCGGCGATCCTGCTGACGATCGTCGGGCTGATCATGCTGGCCTTTCGCGCCGGGCCGGGGATCTTCGCCGCCGATCTGGAGCCGACCGTGACGCCGCGCCCGTCCGGCGCGACCACCCTGCCGACGCCGACGCCGACTCCGCCGCCACCGACCGGACCGACCGTCACGCTGCCCAGCGCGGCGCCGACGACGGCGCCGCTGCCGACTGCGACGGTCACCCCGACGCCGACCGTCGATGCCGCTCCGGCCGTCGCCCAGGTTCCGGCGCTGGCCGGCATGACGCAGGCCGAGGCCGCGTCCGCCCTCGGCGATTCCTGGACGCTGGAAGCGAGCGAGCAGTCGAGCGACGACGTCCCGGCCGGCCTGGTGATTAGCCAGCAGCCGCCCGCCGGGACGATGCACCCGGTCGGGGACATCGTCTCGATCGTCGTCAGTAGCGGACCGGCGGCCGTAGCGATCCCCGACGTGAGCGGCATGGAGGCGAGCGCGGCGCGGGCGCAGCTCGAAGCGCTCGGCTTCGTCGTCGAGCGGGCCGAGGAAGAGAGCGACGCCGTCGCGCCCGGCACGGTCATTCGGACCGAGCCGTCTGGCTCGGCGCCGGCCGGGTCGACCGTGACGATGGTTGTGCGTTCGGCCGCGATGGCGGTCGTCCCCTACGTTTATGGAATGGACTACCAGGAGGCCGTCGCCGAGATGGAGGCGGCCGGCCTGACCGTCGGGAACGTGGCGCCGCTCTCATGCGCCCGCGTCCGGCAGCTCGTGGACGCGACGTTCGACTGCGACGGCTTCCCAGCCGGCGGCATCCTGACCAGCACACTCGGCTGGGGGACGAGCGTCCCGGCCGGCTCACCGGTCGACCTCACCTACTACAGCCCGGCGCAATGAGCCCGGCCGGAGGCCACCGGGCGCTCTGGCGCGACTGGCGGTCGCTGGCGATCGCGGGTGCGGTGGCGCTGCTCGTCGCGGCCGCCGGGGCGCCGGTTGCTCTCTGGCTGACGCGGCCGGGACAAGCGCAGCTGCTGATCGTCAACGCCAGGGATCGGCCAAGCGTAATGATCGAGGACGGCGATGGGCGGGTTCTGATCCTCAACACCGACGACCGCGAGGAAGCGCTGTCGCTCTCCGGACGGCTCTCGCCGGTGCTGGCGTCGGGCCCCGGCGTCGTCATCGCCCCGCCGGACGACCGGTTCGCCCCGGCGCTGCTGGCGGTCGTCGAGCAGCTTCGTCCGGCCCAGGTGATCGTCGCCGGAGCGCCGGGCGCAGCGCCGGATTGGACCGCCGTCGAGCAGGCGGCGCGGCGATTGGGAGTCGAGCTGCGTTATACCGGCGGGATGGCGGCGTTCGACGGGCCGACGTTGCGGGTGGCGGTGATCGGCACGCGTGACGACGAGCAGGCCGCCGCGGTCGTCGTCCGGCGCGGCGGGGCCAGCGTCGTGATCGCCCTCTCGGCCGGCCGGGTGCCTGCTCCCGGCCAGGTGCTCGTGACCGGCGAGCGGGAGAGCGGCGCGGACGCCGACCTCGTGATCGCCACCGACTCCGGTGGCCCGTCCGAGCGGCTGGAGGTCGTCGTCGAGCGCGGCGACGTCGTCCGGGTTGCGCTGGATCGGACGGCGGTGCGAATCTACGGCGGCGAGCGCCGCGAGCCGGCGCGATAGCGCGAGAGCGAGACGAGGGGAGACGGCGCATGGCCGATCTGGAGATCACCGTCAGGCCGGGTCGCTTCGAGGACATCGGGCGCGAGGCGGAACTGCACCGTAGCGTGGACTGGTGCTATGACGAGCGCGCGACGCTAGCCGAGTACCACGACGACGCCTACGAGCCGTCGTCGGTGCTGATCGCCGAGGCGGGCGGCGAGGTCGTCGGCAAGCTGGAGCTGTTCCTGGCTTGGAAGTCCAACCACGGGCGCTTCGGCGTCATCCGCCGCTTCGTCGTCGCCGAGGGCTGGCGCGGCAAGGGGGTCGGCGCCATCCTGCTCGAGGCGGCCACCGAGCGCTGCCGCGCGGACGGCTGCTCCTTTGTCGAGCTGACGGTGGACGTCACCAACCCGGAGGCGCACGCCTTCTACAAGCGCAGCGGCTTCGGCGAGGACCGCGTCGAGGTCATCATGCGCCGGCCGCTCGACGACCAGCCGCACCCGTCCGACTACGCCGCTCGCGCCGACCCCGCGACGTGGCGCGGGACGCCGTGAGTGCCGCTCTTCGTCTCTCCTCCCTTCACAGGGGGGAACTCTCCGAGTCGCGGCTGGGGGAGGGGGCGTTTCCTGCGTCCCACGTCCCCCCGTATACTCCTGCCATGAACACTGACGCGACGCGGACGGCCATCGTGTGGTCGGAGGCGTATCTGGACCACGAGACGGGGTCGCATCCGGAGTCGCCGGAGCGCTGGGTGGCGATCGAGCGGGCGCTGCGGGCTGCCGGGCTATTCGAGGTGCTGCCGGTGCTGACGCCCAAGGCGGCTCCGGTCGAGCGCGTGCTGGCGGTCCACGGGGAAGGGCTGGTCGAGCGCGTCCGCGCGGCAGCCGAGCGTGGCGGCGCCTGGCTCGACCCTGACACCTTGGTGTCGCCGCTCTCGTACGAGACGGCGCTCCTGGCGGCGGGCGGCGCTTGCCTCGCTGCACGCCGGCTGCTGGGGGGGCGCGTGCCGCGGGCTTTCGCGCTCGTCCGGCCGCCGGGCCATCCCGCCGAGCCGAACCGGGCGATGGGGTTCTGCCTCTTCAATAACATCGCCGTCGCCGCGCGGCACGCGCAGGCGGTCCACGGTATCGAGCGCGTCGCCATCGTCGATTGGGACGTCCACCACGGCAATGGCGCCCAGGCCATCTTCTGGGAAGACCCGAACGTCCTGTTCGTCTCGCTCCATCAGTACCCGTTCTACCCCGGCAGTGGGTCGCGGCAGGAGGAGGGCGATGGGCCGGGGCGTGGCACGACGATCAACATCCCGCTGCCGGCCGGGACCGGCGAAGACGTCTACCTCGCTGCGTTCGACGGGGTCGTCGTCCCGGCGCTGCGGGCGTTCGCTCCCGACCTGATCCTCGTCTCGGCCGGCTTCGACGCCCATGCCGACGATCCGCTGGCTCAGATGCGGCTGCGGACCGAGAGCTTCGCGCTGATGGCGGAGCGGCTGCGCGACGCGGCCGCTGAACTCTGCGGGGGCAGATTGGTGCTCGTTCTCGAGGGTGGCTACAATCTCAAGGCCCTGGGCGACAGCGTCGTGGCGACGATCGAAGCACTCGATCGGCGGGCGTCGCCCGATTCCTGAGTACCCCGGCCGATGAGGAGAGACGACATGATCGCGGTGGTCGACTACGGCGCCGGCAATGTCCAGAGCGTGGCCAACGCGCTGGAGGCGGCCGGCGTGCCGGCCCGGCTGACCGCCGACCCCGCCGAGATCCTCGCCGCGCCGGGCGTGATCGTCCCCGGCGTCGGTGCTGCCCAGGACACGATGGCGAATCTCGAGGCTGGCGGGCTTGTCGAGCCGATCCTGGAGGTTATCGCCCGCGGCGTGCCCTACCTGGGCATCTGCATGGGGATGCAGGCGCTGATGTCGCACTCCGAGGAGCACGGCGGCCAGCCTTGCCTTGACGTCATTCCCGGTGTTGTCCGCGAGCTCGAGACGAGCCTGCCGGTCCCACATATGGGCTGGAACCAACTCCGCTTCACGACGCTGGCTGCCGGCCACCCGCTGCTGGACGGCATCCCCGACGGGACTGACGTTTACTTCGTCCACTCCTTCGTCTGCCAGCCGGAAGACCCGGACTGGGTGCTGGCGACGACCGACTATGACGGCGCGTTCGTCGCGATGGTGGCGCGCGGCAACCTGATGGGCACGCAGTTCCACCCGGAGAAGAGCGGCGCGGCCGGGCTGCGGCTGCTGGCGAACTTCGCCCGGATCGTCGGGCATGGCGGGGTCGCGGCGGCAGCCCGAGTCGCGGGGCAGGGGGCACGGTGATCGTCCTGCCGGCCATCGACCTGCGCGGCGGGCGCTGTGTGCGTCTGTTCCAGGGCGACTACAGCCAGGAGACGGTCTTCTCCGACGACCCAGTCGCCGTCGCCCGCGGCTGGCAGGCGGCCGGCGCGAGGATGCTCCACGTCGTCGACGTCGACGGCGCGCGGGATGGCCTACCGGCCCAGCGCGGGACGATCGCGCGGATCGTCTCGGCGCTCGACATCCCGGTCCAGGTCGGCGGCGGGATTCGCACCCGCGAGCACGCGCTGGCGCTGCTGGGCGATGGGGTCGTCCGGGTCGTGCTCGGCACGGCGGCGGTCGAGGCCCCGGCGCTGGTGGACGCGCTGCTTGTCGAGGCGGGGCCGGAGCGTGTCGTCGTCGGGGTAGACGCGCGCGACGGGTTGGTCGCCACTCGGGGCTGGACGGAGACCTCCGGCGTGCCGGCCGAGGAGCTCGTCCGCGACATGCGGGCGCGCGGCGTCCGGCGGGTGGTCTACACCGACATCAGCCGCGACGGCACCCTCGACGCGCCGAACGTCGAGGCGACGGCGCGGATCGCGACGCTCGGCGTCGGCGTCATCGCATCGGGCGGCGTCTCGCGTCGCGAGCACCTCGACCTGCTGGCGGCCGTGCCGGGGGTCGAGGCGGCGATCGTCGGGCGAGCGCTGTATACCGGGCACGTGCGCCTGGAGGGCGACGACTGGGTCGTCGAGCCGGGGACAGGGGTAGGGGAGCATGAGCGGACGGTCTGACCTGCGCGAGAGTGCGCGCGACGAGGATCGCCGGCGGCGCGACGAGGCGCGCCTCGTCGCGCTCCAGCAGCAGATCGACGAGCTGCGCGGGCTGGTCCGCGAGTTGACGGCGCGTCAGACGCGCGGCGACGAGCTGTTCAAGTCGTACGAGATGGCGCTCGGCCAGGTGCGGACGGGCGTCGAGCAGCAGCGCCACGAGACGGCCCAGACGCTCCAGGCGCGCCAGCTGGAGGACCAGCGGCTGCGCCAGCAGCTCACCGACATGGAAGCGCGCATCGAGGAGTCGGGCCGGCCGATCCGCTCGATCCAGGCCCACATCAGCGAGATCGGCGAGACGCTGCGCCGCGGCAAGGAGGATTCCGGCAAGGACGAGCGCCGCTTCGACGAGCTGCGGGCGCTGATCGACCACGTCGCGGCGCTGGCCGAACGCAACACCAGCGTCATCCAGGCGACGCGCGATTCGATCGAGGCGCTCCGGACCGGGCTGGACGAGAACCGCCGGGGACTGCAGCTGACCGAGGACGCCGTCAAGATCGTCGAGCAGGACTTCCGGCGGCGGATCGCCGAGGTCGGCCAGGATACCCGCAACCTCTCAGCGCGGATCGACGAGCTACCGGCCATCTTCGACCAGCACGGCGCGATGATCGAGGATGTCCGTGGTTCGATCGTCCACATCGACCCGGCTCTGGACGAGCTGCGTGTGGCCGACGCTCGCCTCCACGAGGAGATTAGTCGCTTCGCCTCCCAGGCCGACGAACGTGACGACCTCGCCGCCGAGCGAATCGACGATATCCGCCGCCAGTTCGACACCCAGCTGCGTGACCTGCGCCAGACGTCCGAGCAGCGCGCCGAACGGCTCGGCCAGCGGCTGGAGGCGCTCGGCGACATCGACCGCGAGCTGGCCTACCGGATCAACGTGCTGGAGTTGCGGATCGAGGAGGCGCGCGAGCTCTCCGGGCGGCTGCGCCGGGAGCTCTGGCAGCTCCACGAGCTGCGCTCGCGGATGCGGCTGGAACAGGCGCAGGCAGAGCTCGAGTCGGTGACCGACGCCCGCCGCACGGTGGAGCAGGAGCCGGCCGGCGAGCGGCCCGAGCGACAGGGGGCCGGCGCGTGACCCTCTGCCGGCGGATCATCCCCTGCCTCGACGTTACCGGCGGGCGTGCAGTTCGTCGAGCTGCGCGACGCGGGCGACCCGGTCGAGCTGGCCGCCGCCTACGACGCGGCCGGCGCCGACGAGATCACCTTCCTCGACATCACCGCGACCAGCGACGACCGGGCGACGATGGTCGACGTCGTCCGCGCGACGGCGAAGCGCGTCCATATCCCGCTGACCGTCGGGGGCGGCATCCGCACGACCGACGACATGTACCGGATGCTGCGGGCCGGGGCGGACAAGGTCAGCGTCAACTCGGCCGCGATCGCCCGGCCGGAGCTGCTGGCCGAGGGCGCTCACCGCTTCGGGAACCAGTGCGTCGTGCTGGCGATCGACGCGAAGCGGCGCGCGGAGGGCGGCTGGGAAGTCGTCAGCCACGGCGGCCGCCGGCCGACCGGGCTCGACGCGGTCGAGTGGGCGCGTCGCGGGGTGGCGCTGGGGGCGGGAGAGATCCTGCTGACCAGCATGGACCGCGACGGCACCCAGCAGGGATACGACCTGGCGCTGACCCGTGCCGTCGCCGCCGCCGTCCACGTTCCGGTGATCGCCTCGGGCGGGGTCGGCACGCTGGAGCACCTGTACGAGGGCCTCACGACAGGCGGCGCCTGGGCCGTGCTGGCCGCGTCCATCTTCCATTTCGGGACCTATTCGATCGCCGAAGCGAAGGACTACCTCGCCGAGCGCGGCGTGCCGGTTCGCCGGCCGTTCTCCGGCGAGTCCTAGGCAGGACCCGCGCCGGTGGAGGGGCGGCCGAGCCGTTGGACGCTGGCCTGGCGTCGGTTGATCGAGCCGATCGCCCTGCGCAAGCACGCGGCGGTCGCGCTGCTGATCCTGGCCGCGGCGGTCGGACTGGGTGTGCTGCTCGGCGGGCGGGCCGGCAGTGCGCTCGTCGTCCTCGGCTGGGTGCTGCTCGGCCCGGTCGCGGTGGCGCTCGGCTACGGCGAAGGCTTCTTCGTCGGCCATGGCCGCGGCGCACGGCGCGCAACGCTCGTCCTCATCCTATCCGCAATCGCGTCACTCGCGACGTGTGTCACGTTGTCAACCGGTGTCGTGGGCGATTCAGGGGCTGGATCGCGGGCTGCCAGGGCGATTGTGACGCTTGTGTTATTCGTCACGCTGGGCCTGTTGACCGCCAGCCTGGCTGCCCTCGGTTTTGGCTTGGGGACGGGCTATTTGGCTCGGAAGATCGCCGAACGGGGCGGCGACGAGTGGCCCTGATCAGGTGCGCAAGACTGTACGTACAGAGTTTGTGAATTGGTTGACATGCTTTCGAATCCTGTGCTAAGGTGCCTCCATCCTGAGACAATGACGTCTCGGGTTTGTTCTGGAAATGGCCAGCAGACCAAGCCGGGCGACGTGGTCGTCTGGTAGAGACCCCGGATCCGATTCTGTTGTGGGGCAACGGCACGGGTTCGGGCTGTAATCGTCAGGTTCCGTCATCGCTGCTGAGAGTGGCAGGGCCCGCACTAGGGGAGTGCGTGGCCGGGGATGCCGGAGCCGCCAACACCCAGGACAGCCTTCGGGAGGGGCTGAGCAGACGCCGGCGTGACACCACAGTGGGGAGTGGCGCCGGGGGATGCTCGAAGAGAATCCGACAATCGTGATCTGCCGCTTTGCTGGCGATGCGCGCCGCGCTTGAGAAGTGCGTGCCGGATTCTCTCATGGGGTGTCGTAGGAGGGAACTCGATTGCGACGCATGAGACGAAGTCGTTCGCTGTTGGCGATCGTCGCAGCGATCACGATGACTCTGGCGCTCGGAATCCCAGTCGCCGCCGATCTCAACCTCGTTCCAGGTGATTCAGCTCAGGTTGCCTACACCAACGGCGACGGCGTCAACGTGCGCGACATGGCCGGATACTCCGGCGCGATCATCACGACCCTGCACGAGGGGGTCGAGGTCTCGATCGTTGACGGCCCGGTCTGGGCCGACGACGGCTCCGGCTGGTACTACATCTCCGCCGACACCTCGGATGGCTGGGTCGAGGGCTGGGTCATCGCCGACTATGTCTCCGGCGATCCGTCCGCGGTCCGCTACGAGGCCGTCGCCGGCGAGGCGCTGGCAACCCTGGGGGTGAACAAGCTGCGCGGCACCAGCAAGGTCGCGGCGGTCAAGGCGCCGGGCTTCGGCGACCGCCGCAAGGAGATGCTGCGCGACATCGCGATCCTG
>DAOKZM010000023.1:14424-15476 GCA_035325665.1 Thermomicrobiales bacterium
AGGAATCTTCAAGGCTCAGGTAGTCGCCGTCGTCCTCCGGCTCGGCGGCGGTCGTCGGCACCGACGGCTACGGCCTGCGGCTGCGCGACGGCGCCACGACGGCGGCCGGCGTCATCACCGTCATGCCCGAGGGCGCGTCGGTCGGCGTCGTCGAGTCGTGGATCAGCGGCAGCGACGGCGGCAGCTGGGCGCACATCACCTATGATGGCATGACCGGCTATGCCTCGATGGACTACCTCTCGATCGGTGGCGGCTCGAGTGAGCCGGCCCCGGTCGCCAGCCAGCCTGTGACCAACGGCCTGAGCGTCGGCGACCGCGCGGCGGTCTCCGGCACCGGCGGCGGCGGCCTGAACGTCCGCGCCGAGGCCTACTACGGCGCCGCCGTGCTGACCGTCATCCCCGAGGGCAACGTCGCCGTCATCCTCGACGGCCCGGCCTGGGACGGCGAGGGCAACGGCTGGTATCAGGTCGATTACTCCAGCACGGTCGGCTGGGTCCACGGCGGCTATCTAGCCTGGACCGATGCCGCGCCGACGGCCCCGGCCCTCGAGTCGGTCGAACAGCCGGCCGAGCCGGTCGTCGAGCAGCCAGTGGCTGAGCAGCCGCCGGCCGAGCAGCCCGCCGCACCGGTGGCTCCGGTCAGTGGCGTCGGCGACGCCATCGTGGCCGAGGCACTCAACTACGTTGGCCTGCCCTATGTGTGGGGCGGCACGACCCCGTCCGGCTTCGACTGCTCCGGCTTCACCTACTATGTCGTCAATCAGGTCACGGGCGTCGGGCTCTCCCGCTCGCTCGAGGTCCAGGCAGTCAGCGGCTCGTACGTCGATCCGGAGAACCTGCAGGTGGGCGACCTGGTCTTCCAGCAGAACACCTACAAGTGGGGCCTCTCGCACGTCGGCATCTACATCGGCGGCGGCCAGATGGTCAATGCCCAGAGCGAGCGCGTCGGCGTCGCGATCGCCAACATCTGGGACAGCTACTGGGGTCCGCGCTACTACACCGCCCGCCGCGTCGGGTAACCGGCTACACGACAACGCATGACGAACGGCCCG
>DAOKZM010000024.1:0-3119 GCA_035325665.1 Thermomicrobiales bacterium
CAACGATATCGGCTGGATCCTGCTGGCCGCCGCGATCGTCGCGGTCCCGGTTATCGTCTACGCGCTGATCACCGGCTATCGCGCCTACGCCCTCGATCCCGTCGAGCAGCGCGTCGCGATGCCAGCCGCACCACGTGCCCGCGGCGCGAGTCGCGAGCCGTCGCTACCGCCGCGCGTCCCGGCGACGGCCGGCGCCGAGCACCCGGGCTACAAGGCCGAACCCGCTCCGGCCGCCACGCCAGCCACCCATGAGACGCGACCGCTCGTCGTGACCGAGTCGGTCCACACTGCCGAGCCGGAGCCGGAGGACGACCTCGCCGAGCAGATGAGCGACACCGACCCGCACTTCGTCCTGCCGAAGGAGGCGCTCAACAACGCGCCGGAGGCCGCCGAGGCGGACTCAGTTGAGAAGACAGTCGCCGAGGAAGCCGCCGAACCCGCCGCCGAGCCGACCGGCAACCTGCCGAAGGGATACGTCCACTGCCGGAAGTGCCGGGCAGTCCTCGGCCCGGGTATGGATGTCTGCCCGAACTGCGGCACCCCCCGCGCCGCCTGACGGCCCCTCGACGCCCCATGAACCCAACCTCGCAGGAGCGGGCCTGCCCGCGCTCTTAAGATCCTCTTAGCCTCGCCCCTCAGACTGGACATGAATCGAACCTCGCTTCGTGCGAAGCGGGGAACGCTCATCATCCAGCCGCGAAGTCTGAGGGGTCCTTTTCCGTGTATACCGCTACCCTGTCGCGTTTCGTCCTTCGCCACAAGCTTCTCGTCGTCCTGTTCTGGGTGGCGATAACGATCGGCGGCCTCGTCGCGGCCGGCCCGGCAACCGGCGCGCTATCGCAGCGCTTCGACCTGCCGGGGCGCGAGAGCACCGAGGTGAATGGCGACATCCTCGCCCGCTACGGCAGCGGCGGGGACGACGGTCGCCTCGCCCGGTGTCAGCGCCGAGATTGGTGATCTCTTCGCGGGCGTGGCCGCTGCCGCGCCGGATACCCGCACCGTCTCATACGCATCGACCAGCGACCGGGCGTTCGTCTCGGACGATGGCCGGACGACCTTCGGGCTGATCTACCCGCGCTACGCCGGTGACGGCCCATCGCCCGACGAGCCAGCCGTCGAGCGCGCTCTCGCCGGGGCGACCGTCGCGGGCGGCGAGGTGCGCGTCGCCAGCCTAGACAACACCGCCGCGGTCCAGCGGGCGATGGAGACGGCCGGTCATGCGGTGCTGTTCAGCGGCACGACGGTCGCCATCAGCCTGCTCGCGCTGGTTGCGCTGCCAGTGGCGTTCCTGCGCAGCATCGGCCTCGGCGGCCTGCTTATCCCGCTGGTCAGCGTCGCAGTAACGCTGACGCTGCTACCAGTCATCCTCGCCTCGATCGGACCGCGCCTCGACTGGCCACGACTTCGCTCCGGCGACCAGACCAGCCATCTCTGGGAACGCTGGGCGGCTGCGATCGTGCGACACCGCGTCGTCGCGCTGCTGGCAGGTGTCGCGCTCCTGGCTCTCCTGCTGGTCCCAGCCTTCCAGCTCGAGCTCGCCTCGCCGGCCAGCAGCGCCTTCGCCAGCAACGACGACACGCGCGTAGCACTCAACCACGCCGGGATGCCTCCCGGCCTCGTGACACCGTTCGAGGTGCTGATCAACGAGGGCGACCCGCGAGCGGTCGCCGACGATCTGGCCACGATCAACGGGGTTGCGGGCGTCGTCGTCCCGGAGGACGGCTGGCAACGCGACGGGTCGAGCATCGTCCTCGTCCTGCCGGAGGCGGACGGGAGCACGTCCGAGGGCCGCGCGACGCTCGAACACGTCCGCGACGCGGCGCGCCAGCACCTTGGAGCCCGGGTCGGCGGAGCCTTCGCCGGAGACACCGACTTCATCGACGCCGTCTACGGGAACATCATCCCGATCCTGGCCATCATCCTGGCGATCACGTTCGTGCTGCTCGTCCGTGCCTTCCGCTCGGTCGTGCTGCCGCTGAAGGCGGTGCTGCTGAACTGCGTGTCGGTCGCTGCCGCCTATGGCGTGCTCGTGCTGGTCTGGCAGCACGGCTATGGCTCGGAGCAACTGTGGGGCATCGAGGCGACCGGGGCGATCCCGAGCTGGCTGCCGCTGATGGTCTTCGCCTTCCTCTTCGGCCTGTCAATGGACTACAAGGTCTTCATCCTGGCCCACATGCGCGAGGAATACGACAAGACCGGCTCGACCGACGCGGCCGTCGTGCGCGGGATGAGTCACACGGCGCGCCTGGTGACGACGGCGGCGGTGATCCTGTTCCTCGCCTTCGCCTCGCTGGCCGCTGTCCCCGCCACCGACGTCAAGATCCTGGCGACCGGACTGGCCGCCGGCATCCTGCTCGACGCGACGATCGTCCGGGCGGTGCTGGTCCCGGCTGCCGTCGCCGACCGTCGCCCGACCGTGGCTGACATTACGATCGTCCAGCAGCCCGGCGCTAACCCGGCGGTCGCCGCGGTGGCCCCGGCTCGCATCCGTCAGGTGATCGACATCCTGCTCGACAACGCCATCAAGTACACACCGGCCGGCGGCACGGTGACGGTCGATGTCGGCGCGGGCGATCCCGTCGAGATCGTCGTCGCCGACACCGGCCTCGGCATCCCGCCCGAACACCTGCCGCACGTCTTCGAGCGCTTCTACCGCGCCGACGCCGCCCGCTCGGACGGCAGCGCCGGGCTCGGGCTCGCCATCGCCCGGCAGATCGTCGAACGCCACGGCGGCACGATCGCCGTCAAGAGCAGCGAGGATGGGTCCACGTTCATCGTCCGGCTCCCCGCGGACGCCGCCTAGCCCTCGCGCACCTCGATCGTCTCGACCGCACCGGTGGCGAGGTCGGCGCGGCGGATGGCGTGGTTGTTGGTGTCGGCGATGTAGAGCGCGCCACCCGCAACGCTGAGGCCGGCCGGCTCGAAGAACCGCGCCTCGCGCCCGACGCCGTCCTCATGCCCGGCCGTACCGTCGCCGAGCCAGGTCTCGATGACCTGCCGGACGGGGTCGATGCGCTTGATCTTGTTGTTGTAAGTGTCGGCGACGTAGACCGTGCCGCTGGTCGTATCGACGGCGACGCCGAGCGGGTGCTGCAGCCGCGCAGCCTGGTGGGCGTGGT
>DAOKZM010000024.1:3129-13709 GCA_035325665.1 Thermomicrobiales bacterium
GCGCAGCCTGCGGGTCTCCATCCACGTCGCCGAACTCGAACAGCCCCTCGCCAAACAGCGTGCGGACCTGCGCGCCCTCCGCGCCCGGCAGGTCGCTGACACGGACCGCGCTCGTCTCCGAGTCGGTGAAGACGAGCGTCCGCCCATTCTGCCCGACGGCGATCCCGCTCGGCTGGGCCAGCCAGGCGCTGGCGGTCGAGCCGTCGCGCAGCCCCTCGTGACCGCTGCCGGCGGCGCGGCGCACCTCGTCCTCGCCCATCCTGTACATCCAGAGCTGGTGCGTACCGGCCATCGCGATGTAGACAACGTCGCCGACGACCGCGACGTCCCACGGCGACCGCAGGCTCGTCTCGCGCGCCGGCCCGCCGGACGAGTACCCGTGCGCCAGCTCGCCGGTCCCGGCCAGCGTCGCGACCGTGCCGTCGACCAGGTCGATCCGGCGAATAGTGTGGTTGCCAGTGTCGGCGACGATCAGCGCGTCCCCGACGAGCGTCAGCCCCTGCGGCGACTGGAAGCACTCCCGCTGGGCCGCGCCGTCGAGCAGCCCGGCGACGCCGTCGCCGAAGACGCGCTCGATCGCGCCCTCCAGCCGCGCCTCGACGATCCGGTGATGGTTCGTGTCGGCGATGTAGAGCCGATCGTCACTAACCACCACCTTGCCGGGGAAGGCGAGCGTCGTCTCGGGCCGCGGCGGCGCGTGGTGGGCGACCGGCGCGGCGGAGAGCAGGCTGGCGGAAGCGAACTCGGCCAGCATCTGCTCGACGACCGGCGCCAGCATCTCGGCCGTCGCCTCGCCCTCGTGCTTGCCGATGACCATGCCGCGCGGGTCGACGAACATGAGCGTCGGCCAGGCGCGCACCGCGTACGACTGCCAGACGGCGAAGTCGGCGTCGTTGACGACCGGATGGTCGAGCTCCAGCCGCTGGACAGCGGCGGCCAGGCGCCGGTCGTCACGCTCGGCCGGGTACTTCGCCGAATGGACGCCGACCACGACCATATGCTCGGGGAATCGCGCTTCGAGCTCCCGCAACTGCGGGAGGAGATGGACGCAATTGATTCAGCAGTAGGTCCAGAAGTCGAGGACGACGACCTTGCCGCGCAGGCCGGCCATCGTCAGCGGCGCGTCGACGTTGAGCCAGGTCAGCCCATCGGGGAACTCGGGCGCCCTGACGGTCCCGCGAAATGATTCGGCCACCACACCGCTCCTGTCCGTATGCGTGCCCCACGGGCGCATTGTCGCGACGTGGTCGCGCAGGTTCGCGGCCATGCCCCGTAAGGCTGGACACTGATGGTAGAATAACAAGGTTGTGGGAGTGCACGCCCACCGATCAACATACCGTGCACAGCTTGTGTTCCTCCTCAATCGCGCAGCGCGGAGGTCGCCGGGCGGGCAGAACCGACCCGGCAAACACCAGAGACTTTCGTAGAGCGCTGCGCAGATAAAGGCGCCAATACGTGACTTCGACGATGACTCGCGAAGCGGGCACCGCTTCGTTTGCTGACCTCAGCCTGCGCCCGGAGACGCTCCAGGCGCTGGGCCAGATGGGGATTTCCACCCCGACGCCGATCCAGGCCCGCGCGCTGCGGCCGCTGCTGGATGGGCGCGATCTGATCGGGCAGGCCAGGACCGGCTCCGGCAAGACCCTCGCCTTCGGCATCCCGGCCGTCGAGCTGGCCGATCCGCGCCGCCGCGAGATTCAGGTGCTGATCCTCGTCCCGACCCGCGAGCTCGCCGTCCAGGTCGGCGGCGTGCTCGACGACCTCGGACGGCGACGCAATCTCGCCAGCGTCCTGATCTTCGGCGGCCGCGCGGCCGGCCCGCAGATCACGGCGCTGCGCCGCGGCGCGCCGATCGTAGTCGGCACGCCCGGCCGCGTCCTCGACCTGCTCAACCAGGGCGCGATGGACCTCTCGCGCCTCCAAATGGTCGTCCTCGACGAGGCCGACGAGATGCTCGACCGCGGCTTCGCGCCGGATGTCGAGCGCATCCTGAAGCGCGCGCCGCGACAGCGGCAGACCGTGCTCTTCTCGGCGACCGTGCCAGGCTGGGTGGACGAGACGTCGCGGACCTACCTGAACGACCCGGTCCGCGTCGCGGTCGACCCGCGGCCGGAGGACAGCGCGCCGATCGACCACGTGGCGTACGACATCCCCGACGGCGACAAGCTCAGCGCGCTGCGCGACCTGCTCGACCACCGCGGCGACGGCTCGATCATCGTCTTCGGCCGCACCAAGCACGGGGTCAAGAAACTAGCCCGCAAGCTCGAGGAGGACGGCTATCCCGTCGGCGCGCTGCAGGGCAACCTGTCGCAGAACGCCCGCGACCGCGTCATGGAGGACTTCCGCAGCGGGCGCGTCCAGATCCTGCTGGCGACGAACGTCGCCGCGCGCGGCCTCGATATCACCAGCATCGACCAGGTCATTAACGTCGACCTGCCGGAATCGCCGGAGCTCCTGACGCACCGCGTCGGCCGGACAGGGCGGATGGGCCGCCAGGGCCAGGCGATCACGCTGCTCGGGCCGGAGGACGGCGCGAAGTGGCGGCAGCTCGAGCGTGGACTCGGCCGGCGGATCGCGCGCTCCACCTGGCGCGGCGCCGCCGCCGCGACCGGCAACCCGCCGTCGAGCGTCTGGCCGAGGCGCGGACCGCTCCGGCTCCGGTGCGGCCAGAGCCACGGCCGGCGGCAGCTCCGCGGCGCGAATCGCGTCCGACCCGCCCGGCGCAGGCGGCGCGGACCCGCCACGAGATCGTCTGCACCGGCTGTGGCCAGCGCGCCGAGGTGCCGTTCCAGCCCGACCCGAACCGGCCGGTCTACTGCTCGGCCTGCTTCACGCCGCGCCGCCGGCCGCGGCGCTAGCCGCCGGTCGCGGCGTCGTCGATCGCGCCGAACATCACCTCATAACGCCGCCGGTGGCGGATGTGGCGGTCGCGCAGCAACCGCGCGACATCGACCGCCCGCACCCGCTTGGCGCTCGGGCACGGGTGGTCGGCGAAGTGGAGCGTTACCGGCAGGTAGCGGCCGAGGCGGCCGTCACGGATCGCGTCGGCGATCTGGTCGAGGTCGTTGACCCCCGGCACGTCCGGGATCATCATGTCGGCCTCGGTCGCCGCCGGGTCGTGCTCCAGCCAGACGTAGATCACTGCCTCCGCGTCCGGCCGCCCCGTGTCGCTCACCTGCCCACCTCCTCTATCGCCAAGCGCGCGGCTTGAATCATGCTAGGATAGCCATTAGCCGCGTCGGGGTCGAACCCGGACGGCGCAAGTGTGGGGATACGGGCAGCTTCGCCCCGTGGATACAGGAGTGGACTCGACCCGGCGGCACGACGCTCGAGCGAGCGTGCCACGGGCCGGATTCCGGGACGAGAGGAACGACTGGCGTATGACAGCAGCAGCAGCCGGCCTTGAGGGCCTCGTTGTCGCGCAGACCGAGCTGAGCTCGGTTAACGGCACCGAGGGCATTCTGACCTATCGCGGCTACAACATCAACGACCTCGCCGAGAACGCCCGGTTCGAGGAGGTCATGTACCTCCTGTGGAACGGCGCGCTGCCGACCCGCTCCCAACTCGACGATCTAAACGACAAGGTCCGCCACCATCGCCAGCTCTCCAACGACGTCATGAATACGCTCAAGGCGCTGCCGCGCACCGGCGCGCCGATCGACTCGCTGAAGGTCGGCGTTACCGCGCTCGGCATGGAGGACCCGGACCAGGACGACCTGAGCCAGGACGGGCTGCGCGAGAAGGCGATCCGCCTTGCGGCGGCCATGCCGACGGTCCTCGCCGCCTACCAGCGGCTACGCAACGGCGACGAACCGGTCGCGCCCGACACCGGGCTGGACACCGCCGCGAACTTCCTCTACATGGTCCGCGGCAAGAAGCCGAGCCAGACCCAGGCGGACGCGTTCAACCTCTACCTCGTCCTGCTGGCCGAGCACTCAATGAACGCCTCGACGTTTACCGCCCGTTCGACGATCTCATCCACCTCCGATCTCTACTCGGCCATCACCGCCGCGCTCGGCAGCCTCAAGGGCGTTGCCCACGGCGGCGCGAACATGATGGCGATGAACATGCTGATCGAGATCAGCGACCCGGCCAAGATCGAGGAGTACGTCGATGAGTCGTTGCGGATCAAGCGCCGGCTGATGGGCCTCGGCCATCGCATCTACAAGACCCGCGACCCGCGTGTGAACCACCTGATGAAGTGGTCGGAGAAGGTCGCCAACGAGGTCGGCGACACCCAGTGGTACCAGCTCGCCCACAACATGGAGGAGCTGACCAACCACCACCCGTACTTCACCGAGCGCAAGCTCTATCCCAACGTCGAGTTCTACTCGGCGCCGTTGCTCTACAACCTCGGCCTCCCGCCGGACATGATGCCGGGCGTCTTCGCTCTCTCGCGCATCGCCGGCTGGAGCGCCAACGTGATGGAGCAGATGGAGGACAACCGGCTGATGCGGCCGCAGGCAGAATACGTCGGCCCGGCCCACCAGGACTTCGTCCCGATCGACCAGCGCGGCTAAACCCGCATCCACCTCCCGGCCAAAGGAAACACAACCGCGCGGCGCTATCGGCGCCGCGCGGTTGTGTTTCCTTTGGCCTGGGACTGGCCTACTCGGCCGGCGTCGGCGTCTCCTCGACCACCGTCTCGGCCGGCACCGACTCGGCGGCTCGCGCCCCGGCCGGCTCCGCGGTCGGCTCAGGCGCCGGCGTCACCGGCTGCTCGACGGGTGGGGCCGTGCCCTCGGCCGGCGGCGCCGGCGCGGGGTCGGGGGCCAGCTCCGGGATGGAGACCGACGGGCCGACCAACGTCACGTTGCGCGACGGCTGGTAGTAGCTGTTGAAGGTCGTGTCGTCGATGACGTTGCCGTCCTTATCCTTGACGACACGGTGGATCGCCGCGCTGAAGCCGTCCTCGGCGTGCTCGACGAAGATCTGCTCGCCCGGCCCAAGCTGGTCGCTTTGTTGGTAGACCATCGTCGGGTCGGCCTTGACGACATTCGAGATGACCGGGTCGTCGGCCTGGACCTGCCACCCCTGGCTAGTGCCCCACAGCTCGACCGTGAGCCACTCGCCATCGGCGACGGCACGGACGGCCAGCCAGCTGTCGGTCGGGTTGTAGAAGGTGAAGTCGAGCCCGTAGTCCGGTTCGACCGTCGCATCCAGCCCCGTCAGCCCGCCCGGCCCGTTGCCGTAGTTCGGGATCCAGTAGAGGTGCCAGTTGCGCGTGCCGATGGGCATGCCGGCCCAGAACGCGGCCTGGAAGACGGTCGTCGAGACCTGGCAGATACCGCCAGCCACCGACGGCACGGTCCGCGGGACGCCGTTCTCGCCGGCGACGATGCCGAAGCCAACCTGATAGCCGTCGTCGAGCGACGCGGTGCCGCCGATGGCGTTGTTGAAGCTGAACGTGCCGCCCGGCGCGACCAGCGCGCCGTCGAGCGCCGCTGCGGCGACCTCGACGTTGGTCGCGCGGTTGTAGCTGGAGTTTCCGTAGTAGGTCGAGGCGCTGGCCAGCGCCTCGTTGATGACGATCGCCGATTCGCCGGAGGCCGGGTCCTTCTGTTCGTCAACGACCAGCGCCGTGCGACCCTCCCCGCCAAGCGTGTTGCGGGTCACTGCCCGGACGCTGGCGGCGATATCGACCGTCCGGCCGGGCAGCGCGCCCTCCGGCGCGACGACCGCCCAATCCTTCCAGCGATAGCCGGTCGCGGGCCGGCTCACCGCGCGCGCCACCGGCTCGATCACCTGGAACATGGCGTCCTGATCGACGGTCACGGTCTGGGTGTCGGGGTCGAAGCGCAGCGTCCCGGCGAACGCGGCGCCGTCCAGCGCCTGCTCGCCGTCCGGCCAGGTGACGATCATGCCACGTCCTGCGATCTCGGTGGCACGGTCCAGCAGCGGCTGGAGCACGGCGGCGGTGACTTTTGGCGCCTTCTCGTTGACGACCAGTGGCACCTGCCGCTCGCCGTCCAGCAGTGCCTGCTGCAACGCCAGCCGGCTCGCGCGGAGGTCGAGCTCGCGCGACGACAGGTCGGGATCGATCCGGAACGTGCCGTCATCGCCGAGGACGATGGCCGCGTCCTTCTGGTCGCGCTTCACGGCCGGGGCGAGCGTATCGAGCATCGGGTCCATCACCAGCGGGTTGAGCGCGAGGTGCTTGTCGCGGACGGTGATGGCCGAGGCCAGCGCCTGCGGGGTGATCTGCCAGTAGTTGCCGTTGTCGGAGAGGTAGACCGTCCCGCTCAACGCCTGGACCGCCTGATCGGTAATCGACTCCAGCGCGGCGGTCGTGGTCGTCGGCTTGACGGTGATGATTCGTGCCTCGATGGGATCGCTCGTCAGCCCGCCGACGACGGCGCGAAGCTGGCGCTCCACGTCGCGCGAGTCGATTCCGGTCCCCTCCGACGAGGGGGAGACTATGAGCGCGTTTCCCTGTAACTGGAAGGTGGCGTTGGCCGGCGCGACAACCGCGCCGTCGCCGAGACTGGAGAGCACCCGCGCGAGCTGGCTGGCGTCGTAGGTGAAGACGGGGGTGATATCGACGCCCCAAGTATGGGCGGCGAGCCGTTCGGCGCCAGCGCTGAACGTGCCGCCGCGGCCGACCCCGAGCGCTCGCTCGTAGGTCGCGGCAGTATCGAAGCGCAGGCCAAGTTCGGCCGGGTCGGCCTCGACGACACGATTGCCGAGGCGGAACGTCATCGGCTGCTCGAGGAATGTCGCGAATCGTGCGTCGAGCTGGGCCATCACCTGCGAACGGTCGCCGCTCAGCAGGTCGACGCCGCCGACGCGGACGCCGCGCTCGATCTCGCTGCCGCTCGCCGGCAGCCCGGCGATCAGCCCGCTCACCAGCAGCAGCGCCGCCGGGATGGCCAACATAACCAGGGCGCGCATCGCGTAACGCGCCCGTTGCCCAGCGGCGGCATCCCGCCCGGCCACCACTCGTCGCTCCTGGGCGAGGCGCATACGCCAACTAAGGGCGGCCGGCCGCTGGTCTTCTACGATACTCACAGTCGAACCCGCGTCTCGTCGTTGATCGATCTCCGCTGTCCCCCACCCGGACGGCTCAGTCGCAACGACCACGGCAGGGCGCCGACCGGCGGGGAGCGTGCCGCGAGCGCACCGAGCGGCCAGTGTAGTTAACCATATCTTGTCGGATCGTTGACGGCTCAGCAACCGGGCATCCTGCCGTCGCGATACGATGCGGACGGTGGCGAAGAACGAACTGGAGATGGGACAGGTATGGCCGAGAAGCGCATCTCGTCGGAGACGGTCTTCGACGGCAGACTGGTTCGCGTCCGCGTCGACCGGGTCGAACTGCCCTCCGGCCGGATCGGAACGCGAGAGGTCGTCGAGCATCCGGGCGCAGTCGCAATCCTGCCGGTCATGAACGACGGCCGGCTGGTGCTGGTGCGGCAGTTCCGCTACGCGGTCGGCCGCGAGCTGCTGGAGGCGCCGGCCGGCCCCCGCGAGCCGGGCGAGGACCCGCGCGACACAGCGATCCGCGAGTTGCGAGAGGAGGTCGGCCTCGAGGCGGACTCGGTCGAGCCGCTCGTGCGCTTCCTGATCAGCCCGGGCTGGTGCAACGAGGAGCTCATCGCCTACCGGGCGACTGGCCTGCGCGACGTCGGCGCCGAGCCGGAGCTGGACGAGGAGATCGAGATCGTCCGGGTCACGCCGGACGAGGTCCCCGGCCTGATCGCCTCCGGCGAGATCGGCGACGCCAAGACGATCACCTCGATCTTCGCGCACCTGCGCGGTTAGGCGTCGCCGATCTCGCGGAGCGCGATGTCGCGACGGTAGAAGGCGCCATCGAAGCTCACCGCCGCGGCCGTCGCGTAGGCGAGGTCGCGGGCGGACGCCATGTCCGCCCCGCAACCGACCGCCGTCAGGACGCGCCCGCCGGCCGTGACCGTCTCGTCGCCGCGCCGGGCGGTCCCGGCGTGGAAGACGACCCCGCCCTCGGGCAGCCCATCCAGCCCGCCGATCGGGCGGCCGCTCTCGTAGGAGCCAGGATAGCCCCCGGAGGCAACGACGATGCCGACGCAGGCGCCCGCGTGCCACGACGGCGACGCAACGTCCGCCAGCCGCCCCTCGGCCGTCGCGGCGCACAGCTCGACCAGGTCGGCGTCGAGCAGCGGCAGGATCACCTGCGTCTCGGGATCACCAAAGCGGCAGTTGAACTCGATCACCTTAGGACCGTCGACCGTCAGCATCAGGCCGGCGTAGAGCACGCCGCGGTAGTCGATCCCACGCGATGCCATCCCGCGGACAACCGGCCGGACGATCTCATCCATGATCCGCGCCGACATCGCCTCATCGACCAGTGCCGTCGGGCTGTAGGCGCCCATTCCGCCCGTGTTCGGCCCCTCGTCGGCGTCGAAAACCCGCTTGTAGTCACAGGCCGGGACGAGCGGGACGACCGTCTCGCCATCGACCAGCGCCAGAAACGACACCTCCGGCCCGGCGAGGCATTCCTCGATCAGGACGCGACACCCTGCGTCGCCGAGCGTGTGCTCGGCGAGCATAGCCCGCAGAGCGCCCTCCGCCTCGGCTCGTGTCTGACAGACGACGACCCCCTTGCCCGCCGCCAGCCCGTCCGCCTTGACGACGACCGGCGCGGCGATCTCTTCCAGCTCGGTCAGCGCCTGCGGAAGCGAGTCGCACGCGACGGCCCAGGCGGTCGGAACCCCCTCGTCCATCATGAGGTCCTTCGCCCAGGCCTTGCTGCTCTCGATCCGCGCACCAGCCGCCGATGGGCCGAAGACCGCCACTCCGCGCTCGCGCAGCGCGTCGGCTAGGCCGGCCGCCAGCGGCGCCTCCGGCCCGACGACGACGAGGTTGATGTCGCGAGCCTCGACCGCCGCGACGATCCCGGGAACGTCGGTCGCCACGACGTTGAGGTTCACGGCCATAGACGCCGTGCCGGCGTTGCCGGGCGCGACGTAGAGATGGCCAATCCGCTCGCTCTGCGCCAGCTTCCAGACCAACGCGTGCTCGCGCGCGCCGGACCCTACGACCAGGACGTTCGTCGGCATCGATGGCTCCTCATTGCTGGTGGTCTCAGCGCCGCCGCCGGCCCACGCCGATAACGATACAGTCTCGGGATATGTCTGGATCGACATTTGGCCTGGGCGACCGCCGGAGCGTGCCGCACGAGCGGGCCGGCGGAGCCAGCGAACACAGAAAATCGATGGGCGCCCCGCGTCGTTGAGGAGTGCCCGTCGATTGTCGAACGATCGTTGGTGCTAGTCGTCGCCCTGAGCCGCCATCGCTACCAGCTCCGGGATCGGCGCGCTCGTCACCGGCCGCTCGACCGGCGCGCCCTCGATGCGCAGGTCCGGCAGCCACTGCAGCCAGCTCGGCAGGTACCAGTTGCGGTCACCGAGGAGCTTCATCGAGGCCGGCGCCAGCAGCGAGCGGACGATCGTCGCGTCGAGGAAGACCGCGACCGCCAGACCCAGGCCCATCTGCTGGATCTCGAACAGCCGGCCGGTGGCGAAGGCTCCGAAGACCGCGACCATGATCAGCGCCGCGCCGGTGATGATCTTGGCCGTGGACTGCAGACCCACTGCGACCGAGGCGTCGTTGTCGCCGGTGGCGTCGTAATGCTCGCGGATGCGGCTCAGCAGGAAGACGTGGTAGTCCATGCTCAGGCCGAACAGGATGCAGAACAGGAAGACCGGGATGTAGGCGACGATGTTCTCGGTCTGGACGAAGCCGAACGTGTCGGCCAGGAAGCCCTTCTGGAACACAGCCACCAGGACACCGTAGGCCGCGGCGACCGAGAGCAGGTTCATCAGGATCGCCTTCAGCGGCACGATGATCGAGCGGAAGGCGACCATCAGCAGCAGGAAGCTCAAGGTCAGGACGAAGGCGAAGACGATCGGCGTCCAAGTCGAGAGTGCGTCGTTGAAGTCGGTCGTCGACGCCGTGCTGCCGGTGACGTAGACCTGGCTCTCCAGCTCGCCAAACGCGGCCGGGACGATCTCGTCGCGCAGCGTGTCGATGGTGTCGTAGGCGACCTGCGAGCCTGGGTCAACCGCCATCGGCAGGGAGACGAGGGTCAGGTCGCCACCCGGCGCCGCGGTCACAGTCGCCGGACCGTAGAGCGGATCCTGGCCCAGCGCGGTGGTCAGGTTGCTGATACCCGCCTGCAGATTCGCGTCGTTCACATCACCGTCGATGACGATCTCGACCGGCGAGACGGCGCCAGCATAGAACTCGCGGGCGAGGACCTGGTAGCCGGTCTTAACATCGCTGTCCGGCAGGGTCTCGAGGCCCGGCTGGCCGGTCTTCAGGTCCATCACCGGCAGGGCAGCGGCGACCAGCAGGCCGCCGGCCAGCATCAGGGTGATGACCGGATGCGCCATGACCGAGCGGGTGACCCGGCCCCAGAAGCCGCGGTGGATCGTCTCGTGGTCGTAGCGCTCCTGGGCGGCGACCATCGCAGCGTCGTACTTGCGGCGGCGCGGCCAGTCGATGCGGTCGCCGAGCAGGCTGAGCAGCGCCGGGACAAACGTCTGGGTGGCGATCATCGCCACCAGGACCGCCGCGATCGCTCCAGCGCCCATGCTGTGGAA
>DAOKZM010000024.1:13719-15471 GCA_035325665.1 Thermomicrobiales bacterium
GACGGAGATCGGCAGCAGGAACAGACCCATCAGCGCCAGGACGACCGTGCCGCCGGAGAACAGAACCGCCTTGCCGGCCGTGCTGCCGGCGATCGCGATGGCGTCGTGCTTGGCGATACCGTGCCGGCGCTCCTCGCGGTAACGCTCGATGACGAACAGCGCGTAGTCGATGCCAACCGCGAGGCCGATCATCGTGATCATGATCGTGACCTGGCTGGTGATGGTGAAGACGCTCGCCATCAGCGCCGTCAGGCCCATCGCGACGAAGATCGAGACGATCCCCAGCAGGAGCGGCAGGCCGGCCGCGACCAGCGCGCCGAAGACGAAGACGAGCACGAGCGCCGCGACCGGCAGGCCGATGCTGATGTCCTTCGAGAGGTCTTCGTCAGCGATCTTGCCGTAAGTGGTGCTGCCGCTCAGGTCGCCGACAGCGTAGATCTCGATGCCGTCGCCGGCCTGCGACTGGGCAGTGGCGATGAAGGCGTCGCCCTGCTCGGCGATGTCGGCGAACGTGTCAGCGGTCGCCGCCAGCGTCACGGGAATGAGAGCCGTGTGGCGATCCTCGGAGATGAGGCGCCCGGAGGCCGGGTCGCCGGCCGCCTGCAGGTCGAAGTAGCTGGTCGCCGAGTCGACGACCCCGGTCATGCCGCGCAGGCCGGCCGTCGTCTGCTCGACCGCCGCCTGGAACGCGGCATCGTCAACGGTCAGCGTCTCGGACGTCACGACGATGTTCTCGGACAGGGCCTCGGCGCCCATGCGCTGGTCGATTAGCGTCGAGCCGCGCTTGGATTCGGGGGTGTTGGTGAAGTCGGCGCCGTCGTCCAGCGCGTTGCCAAGCCCGGATGACAGCACCGCGGCGATGACGATCAACAGCAGCCAGCCGCCCAACGCGCGCCAGGGATGGCGAGCGCTGGCCCGGGCGATCCCTCCAGTGGACAAAAACGAGCTCATTCAGTCTCCCTCTCGACGATAGACCGGCCATGCCGGCAACAAACGGTGTTGGTTTGCGAGAGCGACGCTGCTCTCCGACTGATCGACGCAGGTTGGGATACGCACCGAGCGACGGTGATCGGCACGACGGTTCAACCCTCCTGCGCCGCGTTGAGGTCCGCCTCGATCAGGCTGACCGAGGCCAGCTCCAGTCCGAGGTCCCGGACGCGGGCGAGAAGCCCGTGGAGCTGTGCCTGGTCGGCTACCTCGCCGGCCAGCAGCGTGCTGCCGTCCGGCCCACAGGTGATCCGCAGGCCGTCGAACCAGTCAGCCCACTGTTGGTCCAGGCGCCCCTTCACCCGAATCTGATAGGTCGCCATTGGATGCGCTACGCCACCTCCCAACTCGCGAGCGCGACGGCCGATTGCAGGCCGTAGCGGCGTTTCGCGCAGAACCTGGATCATCGCCGCTGAGGTAGATGGTAGGGACATCCGGCCTGGGGCACAGCCACCAAAGGGATGATCTTTCGAGGCGACTGATCGAGCAGGAGAGGTAGCCCGCAGGTATCCCAAAGGACCAGGACGGTAGCCGGACGGCTACTCCCGGACGACGCCGAGCTCGCGTGCTCGCGCGACGGCCTGGGTACGGTTGGCGACATCGAGCTTGCGGAGGATGTTGGCGACGTGCTTCTTGACCGTCGGCAGGCTAACGAACAGGGCATCGGCGATGTCGCGGTTCGGCGCGCCGGTAGCCAGAAGCTGCAGGACCTCCAGCTCGCGCTCCGTCAGCGGCTCGACCAGCGGCTGGGCGGCTGCGAGCTGG